>SHYF01000024.1 GCA_009692985.1 Dehalococcoidia bacterium | reverse complement strand
CGGCTCTTTCAACACTTTTCCGCCTTCATCCCCGAAGGCAGTGTGCAGCAACTGGCCGAGGTCAGCTGACGCTCCATTCAACATCGCCTTTGACAGCCAGGGAGACCTTATCACAATGAACACCCCCGGCGTACTTGGGATGAATGTCGGCAATGCGGCTGGCACTACGTACGACGGTGCTACTGCCACGTTGACCACTACCCATTCATTTAGTGAGGGGACTCAGTCTCTCATCTTTGTCCTCACTGTCAGGGACATTGGCGACTCTGTTTCTGACACTATGGTCTTCCTTGATAACCTGCGCTTTGGCACAGCAGCAGGTGGATTTGTCGGTAATGTTACCACTGTCGCCGCGGTGCCTGTTGCCACGCCCACGCCCGCTCCCACTCCTACGCCCACTCCTACCAAGACGCCTACGCCTACGCCTACGCCCACTCCTACGCCCACTCCTACGCCTACGCCTACGCCCACTCCTACGCCTACGCCTACGCTGGTGCCCGGAGTGTCTGGCCTGGGCCTGGGAGTTATGGCGGCCGTGCTGGTGGGGGCAGGCATCTGGGTAGTACGCCGCCGTCGCCGGCTCGCGGACTAGGGCCTTCTCTCTCCCTCCCTTCCCACTTGATGGGGGAAGGAGATGGGCTACCCTCTCCCTTGACGGGAGAGGGCCAGGGTGTGGGTAATGCCTTCTCTTTGCCCGCGTCTACCCCCTATGCTATTATCTGCGGGTGAGAACCGTTGCTATGGGAAGGCGGCATATCGATGTCCAGGTGTTTCCGGCTTTTCGTCGGCAGTTCACCGTGCCCTGGCTACGCCGCGTGGCGGAGCGGGCGCTGGCTGTCGGGGCCGCAGCCGCACCAAGCGAGGACACCCCCAGAGCCGCCTACCGCAGCTTGAGCCTGGTCATCGCCGATGACCCCACGGTCCTGCAACTGAACCGCGACTATCGCGGCCTAAACGAGCCTACTGACGTCCTGGCCTTCGCCTCGGACCACGCCGGGGAGTACGATGGCGAGGGCACACCTCCGCCTTCCGGCATCAGCGAGCCGTTTATCACAGCTCCGGAGGAGGAAGGCTTTGCCGGCGAGGTCATAGTCTCCTATCCCCAGTGCCAACGCCAGGCCGCCGAGCATGGCCACTCAGCAACCCAGGAACTGGCGCTCCTCATCACGCACGGCGTGCTGCATCTGCTGGGGTATGACCATGCCACGCCAGAGGAGGAGCAGGCGATGAATGCTAGAACGCAAACAGCCTTGGCAGCGCTGGGATTGGCCGAGGCGGCTCCATGACAAACCAGGTCTACTATCGCCGGTGGCGTCCTCAGTGCCTGGCTGACCTGGTGGGACAGGAGCCTGTGGCCCGTACCCTGAAACAGGCCATCCTCCGGAAACGGATAGCCCACGCCTATCTGTTCTGCGGCCCCAGGGGCACAGGCAAGACAAGCACAGCCAGGATCATGGCGAAGGCTGTCAACTGCCTGAATCCCCAGGACGGCGAGCCATGCAACGCCTGCCGTCTTTGTATGGCCGTCAACGAGGGTCGTGCCTTGGACCTAGTCGAGATAGACGCTGCCAGCAACCGCGGCATAGACGAGATCCGGAGCATCAGGGAGAAGGTGAACTACGCCCCCGCCGAAGGCGCTTACAAGGTATACGTCCTGGACGAAGCCCATATGCTCACCGATGCCGCCGCCGATGCCCTTCTGAAGACACTGGAGGAGCCGCCGGGCCACGTCATCTTTATCCTGGCCACCACTGAACCCCACAAGCTTCCTGGCACCATTGTCTCCCGCTGCCAGCGGTACGACTTCCACCGCATCACGCCTGCGGCCATGGCCGAGAGGCTGACGCAAATATGTCAGGCGGAGGGCATTGTCGCGGACCCTGCCGCGTTGCACGCCCTAGCGCGCAACGCATCGGGAAGCCTCCGGGACGCGGAAAACCTACTGGAGCGGGCCGTCACCTCTCTTGGGACTCCCCTGGGACTGGAGCAGGTGAGGTTGCTTCTGGGTCTTGCCAGCGAAGAGCGCGTCCGCGCCCTGGTGGGCCACGTCCTGCATGGAAGGGTCCCGCAGGCCCTGACACTGCTAAATGCTATGGCGACGGAAGGCCTGGACCTGCGCCAGCTTCACCGGCAGATGGTGGACGAGCTACGGGAGCTCCTTCTTCTAAAGTCCGGCGCGCCCGAGATGGTGCCCCAGGCTGAAGAGGTGCTGCGAGAACAGTCCGCTCTCATAACCCAAGTGCCATTGGAGCGTCTGCTTCACACCATGAGACTGATGGGCCAGGTCAACTTCCGCAATGACACTCCCACGGCCCTTCCCCTGGAGCTGGCGCTGATAGAGGCCGCCCAGGGTGAAGCGTCCAGGGACAGCAGCGCCTCTACTGCGGCTCGTCCTGCCGCTGTCGGCACAGCAGCCGCACCACCGCCCATGGCCCGCCGTCCCGCCGCCAGCGCGCCACCGGCACAGCAGGCCGCTCGACGGCCCGTGGCAGCGGCCCGCCCACAGCCTCCTGCTGTCCCGGCACCCTCCCCACTTCCACCCGCACCAGCGCCATCTCCACAGACGAGCGTGGCCACGGCGCAGGCCAGCTCGGACCCAGCGGTTCGCCTGGAGCAGGAGTGGGACGGTATCCTCAAGGCACTGAACCGCCAGAAATGGCGACGGTTTAACCTGGGGGCTATGCTCCGCAACTGCCGCCTGCGCCGACTGGAAGGCAATACCCTGACACTGGAGTTTACTCACCGCTCCCTCATGGAGCGCATGGAAGAGGAGATGGATAACCCGGAGAGCCGCCGGAACGTCCTGGATGCTATCACCGCAGCCCTGGGCATCACCACTCCTCTGAACCTGGCATTCACTGCTCCCAACGGGCCTGAGAGCACCGACAAGCCTCGTCAGAGTCCTCTGGTGCAAGCCGCTCTGGGAATGGGTGGTAAGATATTGGAAGAAGCCGAGGAGCGTCATGAATAGGAATCTGATCCGTCAAGCACAAGAGCTACAGCAACGCCTTGCCAAGGCCCAGGAAGCCCTGGAACATGAGACTGTGGAAGGCACATCCGGAGGCGGCGCCGTGAAAGTTGTAGTCAACGGGAAGCAGAAGGTGCAGTCCGTGAATATAGCCGCCGAGGCGGTGGATCCTCAGGACGTTGCCATACTGGAGGACCTGGTCCTGGCCGCGGTGAACGACGCCATGGACAAGGCCCATGAGTTGGCTGCAAAGCGCATGAGCGCCATCACCGGCGGCATGAAGATACCAGGGCTGATGTAGTTCTCAAAAGACATTTCGTCCAACATGACCACGCTAGCCACTCTGGAATACGCTCCGTTAGAGCTTGCTCGGCCTTCTATCTCAGAAGAGCTAAGCAAGCTGAACTTGCGGAGGCCTTCAAAGCATGGCTCTGCGCTGCTTCTGGCGCTACTGTCGCCAGATGTTAGCGCTGACGAGCTGCATCCTCTTTTGCTGGACCCTGCGATAGCTCATTTGGCTGTCGAAATACAAGGATTCGCATGGGATGTCTATGGCTACACTCTATTCCAAGCAGGGCGCTATGCAGAAGCTCTGAAGGCGTACCAGGAGGCCATCCAACTACGGCCTGATTACTCAGAGGCCCACTACGACCGAGGGGTTGTTCTGATACAACTGGGCCGTCACCAGGAGGCGTTGGAGGCCTTTGAGAAGGCCATCCAGCTAAGTCCTGATGACCCCACGGCCCACAACAACCGAGGCGTGACTCTTGGGCAACTCGGTCGCCATCAGGAGGCGTTGGCGGCATTAGAAACTGCGTACCCTTTGAGACGTACAACGTCCGAGATTGTGCCAAAAATCTACCGGGCGTCGTCACACATATCGCTCCTCTTCGGCCTCTCCGCCCTCAAACGCCGCTCGCTCCCGGACTATGAGAAGGCCACCGATGCCTTCATAAAGTGGTGTAACCGCGCCCGCCGCGATAAACAAACTGCGGCTTTCAAACAGGCGGTAGAAGAGATCAAAAACGCGCTTCCTGCGGAGGACAAGGAGACGTTTGAAGAGTTCATGCTGGGCCTGCGGCTAATGTCCATACGCGACCCATTCAAAGCCTGGGACGAGCTAGCAAAATTGATTAGCAAGGACTGGCCGGAGGGCCTATCAGCGGTTGATGCCATCCGGCAGGAGCGAGATTAGTGGTTGACCAGGTAGTAGATTCCAATGTGTGGCTTGCATATTTCCTGCCGCAGGATGCCTTGCGCCAACCTGCACAGCAGTTCCCGAGTGAATTCCAAGCTGGCCAACATATTTGTCACCTGCCTAGCCTGGTTTTGATAGAGACCTGCGGACAAATCGCACATCAATCTCAAGTCTGCCCAATCCTCAAAGTAGGTCTGGCCCATCGGAGTTTCTTGGCCTGGGAGCAAGCTGGACTCATTCGCTGGTACGACTTAGATTCAAATAGACTTTCTAGGGCTTTGGATACCTCTGTTCAGCTTCGCCTGAAGGGTTTGGATGCCGTCATAGTTTCTCTGGCGCAAGAGCTAAGCTTGCCTCTGAGGACCTTCGATATGGAAATTCAGCAGCGCTACCCAAACGCCACAACATGACTACCAACGACTACCTTCCCGCCGCTGCACCGGTAGCCCGCCTAATCGAGGAGTTCCACAAGCTGCCTGGCATCGGGCCCAAGAGCGCACAGCGCCTAACCTACCACCTGGTGCGAATGCCCGCGGAGGATGCCCGCGCCCTGGCCGAAGCTATCCTGGCGGTCAAGGAAAGGATCATCCTGTGCTCTCAATGCCAGAACCTCACGGAGGTAGACCCATGCCCCATCTGCACCGCCCCCAGCCGTGACCGCACCATCCTCTGCGTGCTGGAGGAGCCTCTGGACGTACTGGCTCTGGAGCGCACCCGCTGCTACCAGGGGCTGTACCACGTGCTGCATGGAGCAATCTCGCCCATCAACGGCATAGGCCCGGAGGAGCTGAAGATTCGCGAGATGCTGGAGCGACTGCGAGATGGCACCGTGCAGGAGTTGGTCCTGGCCACCAACCCCAATCTTGAAGGAGAGGCCACCGCAATGTACATCCAGCGGCTGGTGTCGCCCCTGGTCAAACGGGTGACGCGCCTGGCCAGGGGCCTGCCTGTGGGAGGAGACCTGGAATATGCTGACCAGATGACACTTACCCGGGCCATGCAGGGTCGCCAGGAGTTCTAGGATGCCCAGTGTACGCATCTACAACACCGAGGCCATTGTTCTGCGCGCCAGCCCCTTGGGCGAGGCGGACCGGCTTCTAACGCTGCTCACCCCCGGCCTGGGAAAGCTGCAGGCCACTGCGCGGGGCGTCAGAAAGCCCACCAGCAAGCTTGGCGGACACCTGGACCTGTTGACTCGCTCCTCTTTGACCGTCGCCAAGGGGCAGAGCCTGGACACAATCACAGGCGCCGAGGCTCAAGAGACATTCCCGTTGGTCAAAGGCAACCTGGAAAGGCTCTCCCGGGCCATTTACCTGTCCGAGCTGATGGATAGCTTTTGCCCTCTGGAAGCTCCCAGCCCGGCAGTGTACACGCTTTTTCTAGATGGCCTGCGAGCCTTGGGGGTCGAAACCGACTCCGACCTGCTTTTGCGGTACATGGAGCTTCAGCTACTGAGCCTTTCTGGTTTTCTGCCAGAGTTACAGCGGTGCGCTGAGTGTCACAACTCGGTGGCTCCCAGCCTGCACCTCTGGAGTCCTGCAGCGGGAGGAGTGGTGTGCCCATCCTGTAGCGCCGCTCATTCTGATGCTGCGAACCTTTCCCTGAACGCCTTGAAGGTGATGCGGTTCATCTCCACTGCAACCGTATCCTCTGCTACAATGGTGAGGGTCAACGCGCCACTGCATAGGGAGCTGGCGGCCATTATGGATGCCTATCTACGGTTTACTTTGGAGCGGGAGATGCGGTCGGCTGCCTTTTTGCGAACTGTTTCACGTGCCAGGGCCTATGTGGGCTTGCCCACATCTGGAAACGAATCTGAGGTCCCAGCGGGCCATTGAGGATGCCCGACTATGCCGAGAAAAAAGAAGAGTCAAATCCATCCGCCTTTTGAGAAGATTCTCATAGCCAACCGCGGCGAGGTAGCATGCCGCGTCATCCGCACTTGCCGCAGGATGGGCATCCTTACCGTGGCGGTCTACTCGGAGGCGGATGCCCACGCCCTTCACGTCCAGCAGGCGGACGAGTCGGTGCTCATTGGGCCGCCCCCTGCCAGCGAAAGCTATCTGAAAGCCGAGACCATTATCCAAGCTGCCATAGACACGGGGGCCCAGGCCATCCATCCAGGCTACGGGTTCCTGTCCCAGAACTCTACTTTTGTACTGGCCTGTCAGGAGGCTGGGATCGTCTTCATAGGCCCATCGGCGGAAGCCATGGTTCGAATGGGCGACAAGGTACTGGCCAGAGGCCTGGCAGCGGAGGCGGGCCTTCCGCTGGTCCCGGGTACCGGCGCGGATATTACAGACCGCGAGGCTCTGGACGCGGCGCTAGAGATGGGCTTCCCCATCATGGTCAAGGCGGCGGCAGGTGGCGGCGGAATCGGCATCCGCATGGTAGCAACTCCTGAGGAGCTGCCGGAGGCACTGGAGCGGGCGCGGTCTTTGGGACAGAGCGCCTTCGGCAGCTCCAGGGTCTACCTGGAGAAGTATTTGGAGTCGCCTTCCCACGTTGAGGTGCAGGTCCTGGCCGACCACCACGGAAACGCCGTCCACCTCTTTGAGCGCGATTGCTCCATTCAGCGGCGCAATCAGAAGCTCATAGAGGAGACACCTTGCGCCAAGATTGGGAAGCGGCAGCGGCAGAAGATGTATGATGCGGCGCTGGCCCTGGTAGAGCACATCGGTTACACCAACGCAGGCACCGTGGAGTTTCTCCTGGACCAGGATGGCAAGTTCTACTTCATGGAGATGAACACGCGGCTCCAGGTGGAGCACCCGGTCACGGAGATGGTCACTGACCTGGACATGGTGGAGCACCAGATCCGCATTGCCGCTGGGGAGCCGCTATCCTTCACTCAGAAAGATGTGGTGTCCCGTGGGCACGCCATTGAGATGAGGCTATATCCCGAAGACCCCATCACTCTTATGCCTACCTACGGCAAGGTAGAATCCCTGGAGCTCCCGGAAGGCCCGGAGATTCGCTTTGACACCGCCCTGTTCCCAGGATACGAAATAAGCCCCTTCTACGAGGCTATGATGGGCAAGGTCATAGCCTGGGGCAAGTCTCGCAAAAGGGCCATTGCAACATTGATCAGCACCCTTCAGGCCATCAACATCCCGGGCATCACCACCAACATCCCCCTGATCTTGTCTGTGCTGGAGAGCGAGGAGTTCAAAAAGGCAAAGCACTCCACCCAGTTCCTTGCCAGGTTCATGGAGGAGCAGAAGGCCCTTCTGTCAGACGAGGCGGATCGAGATACCGTGGCCGCAGTCACAGTGGCGCTGGCATCTCTTTTGAGCGGCGCCCCCGAGCAGCACGGCAGTCCGTGGAAAACCTATGGCCGTGCCGCGCAGATGGAACCCCGTCCCGGCCAGGGAGGGCGCTGGTGAAGCGAGAGATCAGGGTCAAGGTGCGGGGCAAGTGGCACACCGTCGAGGTTGAAGAGCCTCAGCGATACCCATTCCGCGTTACAGTGGATGGCGAGGTCATGGAGGTGGAAGTGGAGCGGCAGACAGGGGCCTCTATGCCGCAGGACGATAGACCCAAGCCAGCCGGACCCGTCGGGCCAGTGGGCCTCTCGGCAATTACCCAGCAAGACCAGAAGATCGTGCGCTCCCCCATGCCAGGGCGCATCGTCTCTGTCTCGGTGAAGGTGTGGGACGAGGTGGCTCCGGGGGCCGAGATATGCATCCTAGAGACAATGAAGATGGAGCAGAGCGTCCGAGTTTCTCAAAAGGGGACTGTCCGCGCTGTGTTCATCCGGCAGGGTCAGAACGTCTCCGTGGGACAGCCCATGCTTCAGCTGGACTAGCCTGGCTCCATCAGCTCGCCGCCGCTTATTTGTACGCCTAGGTACACCTTTTCGGGGAATCCGCGCTTCAGGTCGTCCCAGAAGCCGTCTTTTAGCACCTCGGGGTAGACGGTGATCTTTGCCATCCCTTGCCGAGCGATGAATTGAACGTCCCGAATATTGTCGGCGGCAAGCACATTCTTCAAGGTGGGCGTTCCAGTGAAAGATTTCGCCAAGAAGAAAAACTCAAAGTTATGCTGCTGTATCTCTGGGGCAATAAACTCCCTGACGTAAACGATGTCGCCCAGTTCCACGGATAGACCGGTCTCCTCAAACACCTCACGCAGGACGCACTCGCGCAAAGTCTTGGACTCCTGTCGCCCACCTCCTGGTGGCACCCACCAAACCTTGCTGCCACCAGGCTGATGGTGTTGTACCAGAAGCACTGCATCGCCCTGCACAATCAGGGCCGCGGCTCTTACACGCACTTCCATGTTACTCCACCTGGATCCGCAGCCTCTTATTGATACGCCCCTTGCTCTCGTGGCCCACCACCCGAATGCGGCCCACCTCCCGCGTGTTTGCCACGTGGGTGCCGCCGTCCGCCTGCAAGTCCAGGCCGTGGATGTCCACCACGCGCACATCCTGAATGCCTGGCGGCAGCAAATTGATCTTGGTGCGGATCAGGTCGGGGTTCCGGAAGGCCTCTTCTCTAGGGAGCACCGCCGTGGTCACCGGCCGGGCCGCTGCCACCTCCCGGTTCACCCTTTCCTCCACTTCGTGGGCAAAGTCGGTGGTCATGCGCTCCAGCTCGAAGTCCATACGGGCCTGAAGGGGCTGCATATCGCCGCCTGTGACCAGAGCGCCGTACTCTTTCCAGACCACGCCGCACAGGATGTGCAACGCCGTGTGCGTTCGCATGAGCTTATAGCGCCTGTCCCATTCGATGAAGCCTGTTACCTTAGTCCCCACCGCCTGCGGAGCCTTGTCCAGCTCGTGGACGATCTTGCCTTCCTTGCGGCTCAACTTCGTTACCTGGTACTCTGCGCCAGCAGCGCGCAGGACGCCCAAGTCGCTGGGCTGTCCGCCGCCCCCTGGATAGAAGGCGCTCCTGTCCAGCACCACGCCGTTCCCCACCACCTCCGTCACCACGGCCTGGAACTCTTTCAGGTAGCTGTCGTTGTAGTACAGGGCCTCGGTCATAGCTCCTCCTCAGACCCAGCTAGCAGGGTGATGGAAGACTCCTTCGACCATCCCCCTATCCCCATTCCTGGCCAGGAATGGGGGTGAAAACAAATCTGGGGGACACCCCCATTCCCCTGCCAGAGGGGCTTTGCCCCTCTGGACTCCTTTTTCCGCAGCCTGCTAGAGCCTGTTCGGAAACCCCTGGTTGTTCTGCCTGCTTCGCCCACTGCCTGCAGTTGGGGTGCAGTGTAATTCAGGGCGGCTCCCATGTGGCAACTCCTGGGTAACGCTATCAGTTGGAGTTGGGCCTCCGGCTTGATGCGTGAGACGAACGCCAACTAACGAGGCCAAGCGGGACGCTCGTCACCCTCTCCCAAGAAAGGGCATCTTGGTCGCCATGATAGTCATGAACTGCACGTTGGCATCCAGCGGAAGATTGGCCATGAACACGATGGCTTCTGCCACGTGCACCAAGTCCAATCTCGGCTCCACGGCCATCTCCCCATTGGCCTGCAGCACGCCATGCTGCATTCGAGCCGTCAGGTCGGTGGCGGCGTTGCCGATGTCTATCTGGCAGCAGGCAATGTCATACTTGCGCCCATCCAGTGCCGTTGCCTTGGTAAGGCCCAATATGGCGTGCTTGGTGGCGGTGTAGGGCGCGGAATTGGGCCGGGGGGAGTGCGCAGAGATTGAGCCGTTGTTGATTATGCGTCCACCCCGGGGAGTTTGACTTTTCATGACTTTGAATGCTTCCTGGGTGCAGAGGAAAGCTCCGGTCAGATTAGTGTCCACGACGGCCTGCCATTGCTCGTAGGTCAGGTCTTCCAGAAGGCCAGGCGGGGAGCCGAGGCCCGCGTTGTTGAACAACAGGTCTAGCCGCCCAAATGCCTCAAGCGTCCTGGCAAAGAGCAACTGCACCGAGGCGGGGTTACGCACGTTGGCGGGGACCGCCAGTGCTTGCGTGCCCAAGGGCCCGGCTTCCTTTACGGTCATCTCCAGGAGATTGGCCCGCCGGCCAGCCAACACAACAGAGTATCCATCCCGCAAGAGGGCCAGCGCGGCGCATTTGCCGATTCCTGTTCCAGCTCCAGTGACGAGAGCCACCTTTCTCAGACTGCTCATGCTGCTATCTTCACCCTGGTAGGGGCTCGTCGTCAAGCCGCATTAGCAAAACATGAAGCAATGTTGTCGAACCATCCCAGCGGAGCATGGCCCAGACTTTCATAGATTGCCACGCTCTTTTCCTTCCATTCGACAGGTTGCTGGCCTTGTTCGGCAGCAAGCGGCTGTTGGAGACAGTCAACAAATATGGCGACATTTGCAACCATCCAAACTGGAGCAGACGCAAGAGGAATCAGCCTGAGGAGCCTACAGACAAGCCATAAGAATGGCGATATAATACCGCGTCAAGTAAATCTTTCGTAGTCCAAGAAGGACAGCACATAGCGCTCAGAGACTGTCATTGGCGTAAGGAGGCTTAGGCTCCATGGAGATAATGCCTGGGATTCACCGCATCGAAGGCATCACTGGTAGCAACGCAGTACTGCTGGCGAACGAACAGATGGCTATTGTGGATACCGGCATACCCGGTAACGGGGATGCCATAGTCTCGTACATCAAGAAGCTGGGCCGAAACCCCAGGGACTTGCGTTGGATAATCCTCACCCACTTCCACCTTGACCACTCTGGGAGCGCGGCTGAACTTCAGGAGCTGACGGGTGCCAGGATCGTAGCTCACGAAGGTGAGACGGAGCCGGGGCCCAACGGCACGTTGCTATTGAGGAAAGGCAACGAAGGAGAGTTGCCACCCCTCTGGTATCGCTCGACTTTGGGGAGAAGAGGAGGACGTAGTCGCGCACGGACAAGGTATCACGACACAGTTGTGCACGAGACGGTTAAGAACGGTGATGTCATTCCAGAATTGGGCCTACGTATTATTCACACGCCTGGCCACACTCCTGGAAGCATATGTCCCCTGCTGGAGAATAAGCAAAGCGTACTGTTCTTGGGAGACTCGGCCCTCAATAACGTAGATCGTCTAAGCCGCCCTCTTATGTGGGACAGGGCCAAGCGCCGTCAGTTGGACCAATCGCTCCACATGCTGCGGGATCTCGATGCCCATACAGCTTGTTTTGGACATGGCCCGCCTTTGACGGAACAGGTCATGGACAAGGTCCGCTCCCTTACTGATAGACCATATGATCTGCCTACCTGGAAGATCGCCCTGAAGAACTGGCGTACCCTCCGACGTTGGCGGGCCAGAACTGCACGACCAGGCCACTGGGAAGGGGGAGCGCGCTAAACGCTGGGGCGAGGTTCAGAGCAGCCAACCATAGGGAGGCCAAGAATAGGCTGAGCCACCGAACTACCGGCGCGCCTTGCTGGGCGTAGCCGCCTTGTGGCCGTCCCGCAAGGCGAACTGCTTCATTAGGCCCTCCACCGTATCCCGGAATCCGCTGTACTCCAGCTCGTGGTATGGGAGCATGGCGGCACCCGACCATCCCTGCTCGCGCATGGCCAGTGCCTTCTCCTGCGCCTTGGTGCGTACTACATCCCAGGCCGGGTTGTCGAAGAAGTCTATGTGGCCGTCGGAGAAGAAGCCCTGTGCATCCAAAGAGAAGCCTGTGCACGAGACCAGGGGTAGGCAGTAGACCCCTGTCACCGGAGTGTTTATAGGCACGGGCATCAGGGGCATCACGTGAGAGCCACGCGCATCGCCGCCAACGTAGTGGGCCTTGGTGTAAGGTGACACCAACTCCTCGGGCGCTGGGAAGATGCCCTGGTTGCGTATCAGCGCCACCGGGTCGTCCTTGCCGGTGTACGTCCCTGCTATGTTGTGCAGCCGCATTGCTGATACCGATGCCGCTGGCTCGCCGTCCGTTCGCGAGACGATGGAGTCTATGCCGAACCGCTCGTTGTCCCGCAGCAGCATGGAAATCTTGTAGTAGTCCTCGGGGGCATTGAGCGAGATGATGCTGTCGCCCTCGGTATTGTCCATGTCTATGATGTTGAAAGTGAAGCCCTTGATCAGCTTGGGCAGCATCAGTCCTGCGCAGTACATGGGGTCTGCAAACCCCAGGAAGAGGGGCAGGTTGTACGCTCCGGGGCCGCACTTATCGCCGGCGAACATCATGAACGACTCCGCCGGGCGGATCTTGTTGGTCTTGACCGGGTTGTGTTCGAACTCAAGCTCGGCCACAGCGGGGCCTGCTCCCCGAAGGTTGCCAGAAGGCGCGTCCACCAGCAGGTCCTGTCCCGCGCCATACAGCCCATACTTCTGGGCGATGGCCGTTGCGTCCAGGAATGTCTGCCAGGCGAACTGATGGAGTTCCGTGTTGTCCTTGCCACGGGTGTGGGACATCAGCAGGGCGATGTCGTCGCCAGTATGGGAGACGAAGCCGTCTATGATGAGTCCTTTCTTGATGGCGGCCTGGACGGCCTGTCTGGATGCCTCCATCATTCTGGCGGACGGCTTGGTGTGCCCGCCGATGGATCCCACGTCTGCCTTGAGGATTGATAGCGTTATTTTCATGGTGTCCCTCCCATCGCGCACTGATAGTCAAAGCCAGTTTATCAGCTACGAAGCGGCAGCGTCAATCAGGAAAAGCTGCGTTCCACGCTCCCTTGACCCATTCTTTTACCATAGCTACAATGCTAGAAGCTAATCGGAAAACCCTCATCCCATGTATCCCCTTCTCCATTGGCAAGGGAGAAGGGGATAGGAGTGAATCTGGTGGACACCCTCAGTCCCCCACCAGAGGGGGCGAAGCCCCCGCTGGACTCCCCCAGAAGACATATTCCGCATAGCTTGTAGCCGCTCAAAGGAGAGCCGTGGACGTGAGTAGAGCATGACAGATCAACCGTTGCAAACAGACCTGGAAGCAATTGTGCGGGATGCCAGGGGCGAGATGGAGCACTCCTCAACTCCGGAGGCGCTGGAGTCGTGGCGCGTCAGTTACCTAGGCCGTCGCGGGCGTCTGACGCTTCTGCTGCGCAGCCTGGCCTCCCTTAGCCTGGAGGAGCGGCGCACGGTGGGGGCCGAGGCAAATCGCGCCAAAGCGCAACTGGAGCAGCTCCTTGAGCAGCGGCAGCAGGCATTGAAGCAGGAGACATCTCGCCTTCTACAAGAGGGCCGAATAGACGTCACACTTCCCGGTCGCCCGGTGCCGCTGGGCCGGCTGCATCCCATCACGCAGACGGTGCGGGAGATATGCGCCGCCTTCGTCTCCATGGGCTTCGACGCGGTGGAGGGGCCAGAGGTGGAGTGGGAGCACTACAACTTCGATGCCCTGAACATACCCAGGGACCATCCTGCACGTGATATGTGGGACACCCTCTGGGTGGACTGGACGGATCCCACTTCCCAACAGCGCCGGATGCTACTGCGCACCCATACGTCTCCCATGCAGGCCCGGGTCATGGAGAAGACGCGGCCCCCGGTAAGGGTGGTTGTCCCTGGCAGGGTGTACCGGTACGAGGCCAGCGACGCCACCCACGAGTGGCATTTCACTCAGGTAGAAGGGCTAGCCGTGGACGAGCGCATTACATTCGCAGACATGAAGGGCACGCTTTACGAGTTCGCCCATCGCATCTTTGGTGCCGACCGTAAAGTGCGGTTCCGCTGCGACTACTTCCCCTTCGTGGAGCCTGGCGCGGAAATGGCCATAGACTGTTTTGCTTGCCAAGGAAAAGGGTGCCGCATCTGCAAGGACACCGGCTGGATAGAGATTATGGGCGCAGGCATGGTGCACCCGAAGGTGCTGGATGGCGTGGGCTACGACCCATCTGTGTACACAGGCTTTGCTTTTGGCTTGGGTGTGGAGCGCATCGCCATGCTGAAATACGGCATCGAGGACATCCGCCTCTTCTACGCCAACGACGTCAGATTTTTGAGGCAGTTTTAACCAATACTGCCGCCTCAAGGTCGTTTCCGCGATGAAGAAACTGAGGGGGTGACTGTTTGTCACCCCCTCCTTGTACCCGCTGCCAGCCTATCCTCTACTAGTTCAGTCTAAACTCAACTACCTTGCTGTGCCTCACTGATCCGCACTACTTCGCCTTGGGATTCGACAGGTAGTGCAAGGCAACCGTCTTATACATATTGTCCCAATGGTTATCGTCTTTGCCGACGGGATTCGGCTTTCTGCCATAGGTCAGGCTAGTCTTATATGTTGTCGCCACAAGTTCAGGAGCCACTTCATCGAAGAATGCCTTCACTGCGTCCAGCGATCCCAGTTTCCAGGAGAAAACGTCTTCCCCTGGTTTCTGCTCCACGAGAAACCGTAGGGCGCCAAGCATTGGATACAACGCTCCGTCATACAACTTGTAGTCGTCTTGCTTACCGGAAAACGCAAAGTCATACTTGCCTCTTTTCTTGGTGGCATACACCCCTACCATCCCTTTGGCTCTACCTCCCGTCTCCTCGTTGTACCTGACTCTACTTTGAAGATGCACGTAGTCGTGCAGTTGAAGAATGTCCAGCAGAATGGGGCTGAGCATCTTATATGAGCCCGGGTTTGCAACGTACAAGTCCAAGCATTTTGCTTTGGAAACG
>SHYF01000023.1 GCA_009692985.1 Dehalococcoidia bacterium | reverse complement strand
GCCTTCTCAGGACACCCCAATCTGAAACGCATCATGCTTTGGGAGGGATTCCAGGGCCATCCTTTGAGGCGAGACTACCTGGAGCCGCCGCTCTAATAAGCAAGCCATGCCCATACGCACCGAGCCTGTCACTGTCAATCTGGGGCCGCAACACCCAAGCACGCATGGCGTGTTTCGTCTGCGTGTGACTTTTGACGGCGAGGTTGTCCTGGATGTGGAGCCGGTGTTCGGCTACCTGCATCGTGGTTCAGAGAAGCTGGGGGAGGAGCGGACGTATACCCAGGTGATAACCCTGACCGACCGCCTAGACTACGTGTCCGCCATGACAAACAACCAGGCCTATGTCATTGCCTGCGAGAAGTTGGCGGGAATAGTGGCCCCTGAGCGTGCGATGTACCTCAGAGTCATAGCGGCGGAGCTCCAGCGTCTCGTAAGCCACCTGGTTGCCACAGGGTTCTTCCTGAATGACCTTGGGGCCTTCGCCACTCCCTTGATGTACTGCTTCCGCGAACGGGAGAGTGTCATGGACCTGTTCGAGATGCTGTGCGGCGCGCGCATTACCGTGTCATACATGCGGGTGGGAGGCGTGTTCCAGGACGCCCCTGAGGAGTTCTGGCCTGCGCTGAATACGTTCACCACGGACATGCCACACTACCTGGACGAGTATGAGCAGCTCCTAACCAGTAACGAGATTCTGCTGACCCGTACCAAGGGCGTAGGCATTCTCACCACTGAGAAGGCGCTGAACTGCTCCGTGACCGGCCCTGTCCTTCGCTCCACCGGCTTTCCCTGGGATCTGCGCAAGGTGGACCCGTATGAAATATACGATAGGGTGCAGTTCGACGTTCCTGTAGGGGAGCAGGGGGACAACTACGACCGGTACAAGGTTAGAATCATGGAGATGCGCCAGAGCATTCGCATCATTGATCAGTGCGTCCAGCAGATCCATCCCGGGCCTGTGAAGGCGGATGTGCCCGCGCTGCTCCGCCCGCCTCCCGGAGACGCCTATGGACGCATCGAAGGGCCGAAGGGCGAGCTTGGGTTCTACCTGGTGAGCGATGGTGGAATTGCGCCGTACCGTTTCAAGATTCGCTCGCCATCCTTCATTAATCTGACAGTGCTGCGAGACCTGCTGATAGGCTGGAAGCTGGCGGACATGATTGTCACCTTTGGCAGCATAGACATCAACATGGGAGAGGTTGACAGGTAATGCCATCGCCCCTGGAAGGGAACGCTCTGTTTCGCGGCATCTATTGCTGGCTGGCCGCCAACAAAGGTAACGCGCTCCAGTGCCCACCCGACGGCCCTGCGTTCAAGGACGGTTGGCTGCCCCTTGGGTGGGAGTGGCTGGCTTATACAATTGCAGCCCTGGCTATAGTGATGCTGGTGGTCAACGCCTTCATGGTTCTTGCCACCATCTACACCTACGTGGAGAGGCGTCTCCTGGGGCGTTTCCAGTCCCGCCTTGGGCCCAACCGCGCCGGGCCTTTCGGTCTCCTTCAGCCCATTGCCGATGCAATAAAGCTGCTCGCCAAGGAGGACCTGGTCCCGGCAGGTGCAGACCGGTGGGTGTTCAATCTAGCGCCCGTGGTGATGGTGGTGCCTGTCATTCTTGTCCTGGCAGTTCTGCCCTTTGGAAGGCACTCCTTTGTTGCAGACGTAAACATCGGCATTCTGTATGTTGTTGCAGTAACCTCTATCAGCACCCTGGCAATGTTCATGGCGGGGTTCTCCTCTGGCAACCGGTACGCCATGTTTGGAGGCATGAGGGCCGTAGCCCAGCTCATAAGCTATGAGATACCCGTGGTGCTATCCATAGTGGGAGTCCTTTTGCTGGCAGGCTCTTTGTCCCTGGTGAGCATTGTGGAGGCGCAGCGCATACCATATATTCTGTTGCAGCCGCTGGGCTTCTTTGTCTTCATGGCCGGAAGCTCGGCAGAGATGAACCGCTCTCCTTTCGACCTTGTGGAGGCGGAGTCGGAAATTGTGTCCGGATATCACACAGAGTACAGTGGCATGAAGTTCGGCGTGTTCCAACTGGCGGAGTTTGGCGCTGTGCTCACCACCTCTGGCATAATGGCCACCCTGTTCCTGAAAGGGTGGGAAGGGCCGGTGCTGCCGTCCCACCTTTGGTTCCTCATCAAAGTATTCCTCTTCGCCTTCCTATTCATCTGGGTGCGGGCCACTCTGCCAAGGCTCCGCCTAGATCAGGTCATGGCATTTGCTTGGAAGTTCCTACTTCCCCTGAGCCTGATAAACATTTTCATCACCGCCATAGAGGTATTGGCCCTGGACACCACCAAGCTGGCAAACCTGTGGCTGATGGCCGGCATAAACATGGCTGTGGCTGTGCTGGGAATTGCCGCCTTCTCCCGCTTTGTCCGTCTCGGAGGCAAGCCAAGGGATATAACAATCGAGATTCCAATGGCCTCGGAGGCAAGGTAGCATGTACGGACTAGGCATACTGAACGGCTTTCTTGTCACGATGAAGAACTTCATCAAGAAGCCAGTCACCATCCAATACCCGGAGGAGCGGAACCCGCAGCACCCTCGCTTTCGCGGCGAGGAGTTCGTTTGGTACGAGGACCGGTGCACCGCATGTGCCAGCTGCGCCAAGTATTGCCCGCTGGGCATCATTAAGATAGTCACGCACCCCAGCGGAGGCAAGCTGCCGGAGGGCGATGCCTACGCCATTGACGTTTTTGACATAGACATCGGCAGGTGCATGTTCTGCGGTCTGTGCGTGGAGGCGTGTCCATACGACGCTCTTTTCATGGGCAGCGGTTTCGAGGAGTCCAAGTATAAGCGAGCTGACCTGGTTATCCATGCGGACCGGCTGCGGGCAGCGGAGAAGCACCCCAGCACCTGGTTCCGGCCCCAGCTTGAGGGCAGAGGCTACGACCCGCAAAGCGACGCCCCCGTGCCCTGGAAAGAGGCGGGCCGCGAGTCATGGCCGCACCATCTTCCACAGCGTCCAGGGGAACCTGGGGCTGATGGTGCGGACGCCCCTTCATCGCCGGCAGGGCATTAGCAGGTCGCTGAAAAAGAGGAGTCCAGAGGGGCAAAGCCCCTCTGACGGGGGACTTGGGGGTGTCCCCCATATATAATATTGTCCCCCCTTCCTGGCCAGAGCCTGTCCTGAGTAGGCCGAAGGAAAGGGGGGCAGGGGGATTGTCGTCCCGACCAGTCGGGATTCATTATCCTGTCAGGAGAAGTGATGGTTCAAGAGATGTTTTTCTGGCTGCTGGCCGCTGTTAGCGTGGCTAGTGCCTTGGCCGTAATCAGATTGCATGACCTGTTCCGTGCGGCCCTCATGCTGGTGGTGACTTTTTTTACCGTGGCCGGGCTGCTGATCCTGCTCAACGCTGAATTCCTGGCGGTGGTGCAGGTGCTGATTTACGCCGGCGCTATATCTGTTCTCATAATATTCGCCGTGCTTCTGACCCGTGACGTGGAGAAGGGTAACCGGCCTAACCGGCTACGTGTGCCGGCGCTTTTGGCCTCTGGGCTGATAGGCGTGTTTCTGGTGTTCGTGGCATTGCAGAAAGAGTGGCCGCTGCTTGAAGATGTCCTCTCTAAAGACAGCCTTGCACGAGCGGAAGAGGTGTTCACCACAACGCCTCAGTGGCTGGCCGGCCTGCTGCTCAGGGAATGGGTGCTACCATTTGAGGTGGCCTCTGTCCTCCTCCTAGCGGCCATCCTTGGAGCCATAGTTCTGGTCAGGGAGCGGCATCCATGATGCCGGAGCGGCTCTTGGTGCTTTCCGCCGTTTTGTTTAGCATAGGGCTGTATGGCGTGCTGACCAGGCGCAACGCTGTGAGCGTGCTCATGGCCATAGAGATCATGTTCAACGGCGTGATCATAGCAGCCATTGCCGTGTCCCGTTACGTGGCCCCGGCGGCCTTGAGGGCCAACCCCGCCGCCACGGGGGATGCCGTGGTGCAGATGGTGCTCACAGGGCAGGTGTTTGCTATATTCATCATCACCGTGGCGGCGGCGGAGGTTGCCCTGGGGCTGGCCATCGTCATTGCGGTCTACCGGGCCAGAGGGACCGTCGACGTGACGGAAGTGAACCTACTAAGGCGTTAGCAAGCTATGTGGGTAGAATACAAAAAGGCTCCAAACCTGATCATAGCCGAGATGTGGAAGCAGCTCCTGGAAGGTGAGGGACTGCCCGCCAGGCTGTTGCCGGAAGGCGACATCCAGGATTGGGGAGAGCAGGTCCCATTCCGCATAATGGTGCCCCGTGGCCGCGAGCACGTGGCCGACGAAATTCTTCGGAAGCTGTAGTCTATACATGATCAAGTCATTTCAAGAGTCATCTCCTGGGGTGTCCCCCAAACTCCTTTATGTTTCCCCTCTCCCTATCAGGGAGAGGGGGATACAGGGGGTAAGGGTTTCGAGATGAGTTCGATATACGAACCGCAAGCATGGGCCATCCTGTTCCTTCCTCTGGCCTCTTTCGTTATTATAGCGCTGCTCATCCGCCCGTTTCTTAACCAGCGGTACTCCAGGCTCAGCGGCTACGTGACAATTGCGGCGGTGGGCGCCGCCTTCATCCTTTCATTGCTGGTGTTGAAGAGCACCCTTGGCCACGAAGAACCCATAGGGTGGGTGTCCCATCCGTGGCTCACTATTGGCGACCTGGAGATACGCGTTGGCATCCTTTTGGACCCTCTCACAGCCATCATGCTTGTGGTGGTGACGGGCGTCAGCTTGCTGGTGCAGGTCTACTCCCAGGGCTACATGAAGGGCGACCCTGGTTACTCCCGGTACTTCGCATTCATGTCCCTCTTCACCGCATCCATGCTGGGCGTCGTGTTGTCCAGCAGCATCCTTCAGCTCTACGTGTTCTGGGAGATGGTGGGCCTGTGCTCCTACCTGCTCATCGGCTTCTGGTACCACAGGCCGGCTGCGGCTGCGGCGGCAAAGAAGGCTTTCATAGTCACGCGCATCGGCGACGTCGGTTTCCTTCTGGCAATTCTTTACCTGTTCCTTCACCGGGACACGTTCCTTGCCCAGGGACTCAACCCATTTGACATAACGGACATTTGGGCTGCGGCACTGGTTCTTCCTGCCTTCGCCGTCACTTGGTTGAGCCTTGGCATATTCGCCGGCGCGGTAGGTAAGTCGGGCCAGTTCCCACTGCACACCTGGCTGCCCGACGCCATGGAAGGCCCGACGCCAGTCAGCGCCTTGATCCATGCCGCCACAATGGTGGCTGCGGGCGTATTCCTGGTTGCACGGTTCTTCCCCCTGTTCCAGGAGTCTGAAACAGCGATGCACACTGTAGCCCTTATCGGCGGGTTTACGGCGGTCTTCGCCGCCACCATGGGCCTGGTCATGTACGACATCAAACGGGTGATGGCGTACTCCACTGTAAGCCAGCTTGGGTACATGATGCTCGCTCTGGGGGTGGGCGCTCCTGCCGTCGCCATGTTCCACCTGTTCAACCACGCCTTCTTCAAGGCGCTCCTGTTCCTTGGGGCGGGCAGCGTCAACCACGCCACTGGTACCTTCGACATGCGGTACATGGGCGGACTGCGCAGGCACATGCCCATAACCTACGTGACAATGGCCATCGGCAGTCTGAGCCTGGCTGGGATATTCCCTCTGTCCGGCTTCTGGAGCAAGGACGAGATTCTCCTGGAGGCATGGCGTGGCGGTGGCCTGGTGAACCAGTTGGTGTTCTGGATGGCGCTAGCCGGTGTCTTCCTGACGGCCTTCTATGTGTCCCGAATGATGTTCATGACATTCCACGGCACTTTCCGTGGCGGCGCTGAGGCGGAAGGTCATGGCCAGGGCGCGGAGCATCCCGTACACCTGGCGGAGTCTCCGTGGGTGATGGTCCTGCCTCTGGTAGTCCTGGGTGTACTGGCCCTGGGCTCTGGGTACGTTGCCAACCCGTTGGGCGACCTGGCAGGTATTCCAGCCCACTGGTTTGTGGAGTTCCTGGGCGGACATGCCGAGCCTGCCAGCCTGTCGCTGGCGGCGGTCTCTACATTGGTGGCGTTGCTGGGAGTTGGCCTGGCCGTGCTGATGTATCAGACGCGGACTCTGTCACCCGATGCCGTGGGACGCGCCTTGCGCCCTGCACGAGAGCTTCTTTCCCACAGGTACTACCTGGACAGCCTGTACGAGGGCGTGTTAGTGGGGCGGTTGTTCTACCGGGGCGTGGCGCGGTTCCTGGACTGGGTGGACCGCGAGGTCGTGGACCGCACTGGGGACGGCGTCGGCTGGCTGGGCAGAAACCTTGGCCGTGGCCTGGCGCCGATTCAGACAGGCCAGCTCCAGGCGTACGGCGTAGTCATATCCCTGGGCATCCTGGCAATCATTGGAGCGTACCTTGTTTTTGGCAGGTGATATTTGCTAACAGCCACTGTGTTCCTTCCCCTGGCCGGGGCATTGGTCATTGCGCTGCTGCTGCGCCGTCCCAGGGCTATTAGGGGTTTCGCCATCGGCGTCACGGTGGCGGACTTGGCATTGGCTGCCGTTGCTTTCACCGCCTACGACCCTCAGAAGGGCGGGCTGCAACTGGTAGAGCGGTTCAACTGGATTTCGTCCTTGAACGTCCAGTACTTCCTGGGACTGGACGGGCTGAACGCACCGCTGGTGCTCCTGACGGGCCTGGTTGGTATGTGCGCCGCGTTGGCATCCTGGCGCATTGAGGTACGGGTGCGGGAGTATTTCGCCTGGCTGTTGGTTCTGCAAACGGCTGTCATGGGCGTGTTCACCGGGCTGGACTTCGTCCTCTTCTTCATCTTCTGGGAGCTGGAACTGGTGCCAATGTACTTCTTGATCTCTATCTGGGGTTCGGGCCGCAAAGAGTACTCGGCCATGAAGTTCCTCGTTTTCACCCTTGCCGGCTCCGCCTTCATGCTTGTGGGCATCCTGGTGCTCTACTTCTCCGCCGGCACATTCGACATGACCGTCCTGGCCACGAAAGACCTGACAAACGTTGTAATACCTGTCCAGATGGTGTTCTTCTTCTTCTTCCTGGCTTTCGCCATCAAGCTGCCCACTTGGCCCCTGCACTCCTGGCTGCCGGATGCCCATACTGATGCCCCCACAGCCGGTAGCGTCATGCTGGCTGGCGTGCTAATCAAGATGGGCGGTTACGGGCTTATCCGCGTTTGTGTGGCCATTTTTCCTGGGGTTTCTAGGGAGTATGCCTGGCTGATAGTGGCGCTAGGGGTGATAAGCATAATCTACGGTGCCATAGTGACTCTCCGTCAGAGCGACCTGAAGCGCCTGGTGGCATTCAGCAGCATCAGCCACATGGGCCTTGTGCTGCTGGGCATCGGCTCGGTGGGCGCCGTTGCCGCCAATATAAGCCCCGTCGGACTCAACGGCGCCGCCATGCAGATGTTCACCCACGGCACCATCACAGGGCTGCTGTTCCTTGTGGTGGGGCTGGTGTATGAAAAGGCCCACACCCGCTACATACCTGACCTGGGCGGACTGGCGACTCGTATGCCATTTGTTGCGAGTGTCTTTGTTCTGGCCGGACTGGCCTCCCTGGGACTGCCTAGCCTCAGCGGCTTCGTCTCCGAGGCGCTGGTGTTCCTGGGCGCCTTCTTTGTATGGGGCTGGCCCACCGCGATTTCTGTGTTCGGCATTGTGCTGACGGCAGGGTACATCCTGTGGATGGTCCAGCGGGTGTTCTTTGGCCCGGCGCTTGCTAGGTATGAGCACATAGGAGACGCTACCCTGGTGGAAAAGCTGCCCTTGGTGGTGATGGTCATTGCCATCGTGGTTGTTGGCATCTATCCCGCAATCCTCACCGACGTCTTCAGTGCCGGGATCAACCCAATTGTGGAACGGTTGAGGGTTCTAGGCCCATGACAGCTCGCGACCTGTATCTGCTATCCCCAGAGATTGCCCTGGCAGGGGTGGCGATCCTCGTTGTCATCCTTGACCTGCTGGTGCGCAGCAAGAGGGTGGTTGGAGCGGTGGCGTTCCTGGGTTTGGCTGTGCCCATAGCCCTGACGGTGGTGCTTTGGACTAGCATCGATAGCGAGACGGCTGTGTTCGGGACGCTGGCGGTGGACAAATTCGCCCTCTTCTTCAAAATCCTGGTCCTAGCCATTGTCGGCGTGTTGATTCTCGGCTCGGCTGACTACGTTGCCAGGTTCCAGCGTTATCAGGGTGAGTTTTATGCCCTGGTCCTCTTTTCTGCCACGGGCATGATGCTGCTGGCCGCCACCACAGAGCTTATCTCCATATACATCAGCCTGGAGCTGACGGCGCTGCCCCTGGCGGCACTGGCGGCATTCCTGCGGGACGAACGCTCCACCGAAGCTGGAATCAAGTTCCTGCTTCTGAGCGCCATGAGCTCGGCGTTGCTCCTTTACGGCATGGTGCTGGTATATGGCTTCACAGGCAGCACGCAGCTTCAAGAGATTGCTGGAGCAGTGGCGCAGGGCGATATGCCCTTTGGCAGCTACGCCCTGCTGGCAGGCGTCACGCTGATGGTGGTGGGTTTCGGGTTCAAGATAGCTATGGTGCCCTTCCAGATGTGGGTTCCCGACGTGTACGAAGGTGCTCCAACGCCCATAACAACGTACCTGTCCGTGGCCAGCAAGGCGGCGGGATTTGCGGTGTTGCTGCGCATTTTCTACTTCGCACTTCCAGCGGTCAGCGGCGACTGGGGCACACTCTTCGCAGTGCTCAGCGCCCTGTCCATGACCGTTGGCAACCTGGTGGCCATCGCACAGAACAACATCAAGCGGATGCTGGCGTACAGCACAATAGCCCATGCGGGGTACATCCTGGTGGGAGTAGCGGCGTTTGCAGCTAGAAGTCCAGGGCCGGACGGTGTGGCCCTGGGCCCCAGCGGCGTCCTCTTCTACCTGGCAGCGTACGCAGCTACCAACCTGGCGGCCTTCTTCGCCATCATGGCCATCGCCAGCAGGACAGGGAGCGAGCAGATAGACGACTTCGCTGGCATCGCCCGGCGTGCCCCCTGGGTGGCAGCGGTGCTTGCTTTCGCAATGCTATCCCTCATAGGCATCCCGCCCACGGCGGGGTTTATGGGCAAGCTATACCTTTTTAACGCCGCCGTCCGGGGCGACCTGGTCTGGCTGGCAGTCGTGGGCGTCATCAGCAGCGTGGTCTCTGCCTACTACTATCTGCGGGTGGTCAGGGTCTTGTACCTGGGCGCCGCGCCGTCAGAGGAGGCTATACCATCTTCATGGCCCGTGCGGCTGGCCCTGGCGTTGACCGGTGGAAGTATTCTCGCCATCGGACTGTTGCCTGGCCGATTGCTGGAGCTCGGCGAAGCAGCGGTGCGAATCTTTTCGTTGACACCGCAATAAGCCAATGCTAGACTCGATTTGCGGATACCTTTTGGCTCCCATGTATCAAGCAATAATGCGTCCATACTCAATGGTTTTGACTTGTACATCTGCCCCGAAACCGTCTTCAACTCAGCCAGGTAAGTCGAAACGCATCCAAAGCACCACTGGCAAGCTGTTGAAAAAGGGGTGCTCAGAGTTCCGACAGGTCTGGACTCTGACGGAGGTCTGGCGGTGTCCCACAGATTCAATCTTCACCCCCTTCTTGGCCAGAGCCTGTCCTTGAGCGTAGCGAAGGAACGGGGGCAGGGGGATGGTCGAAGAGGGGTTTTTATCACCCTGATAGTCCAGCATGAGCAAACAACGTTCCATTGGCATCGTCTATAACCCTCGTATCCAGGGCACTCAGGAGCTGGTTGCCCAGATGGTGCAGCGCTTGAAGCTGGCGACTGGTGCTCTGGTCTGCTCCGTGGAAGACCTGGAGCAGATCAAAGACAGGCATCCCGGCGTTGACCTGCTGGTCACCGTCGGCGGTGATGGCACAATACTGCGCGCCGTCCAGGTGGCGGCGGTGCATGGCGTGGCCATCCTGGGGATCAACATGGGCAGACTTGGCTTCATGACAGAGCTTAGCGCGCATGAGGCTCTGGAGGGCTTGGCACAATATCTGGACGATAACCTCTGGGTAGAGGAGCGGGCGATGCTCCAGGCCAGCGTGATCTCCCCGTCGCAGGGAAGAGGCGGAAGCCAAAGGCATAAGGTAAGCCCCAAAACATACCACGCCTTGAACGAGGCCGTGGTGGGCAGTGGCTCGGTGGCCCGAATGGCTAGCATAAAGGTCACCATTGACGGTGCGCCTCTGACTGTCTATAGGGCCGATGCTGTAATCGTGGCCACGGCTACGGGAAGCACCGGGTACGCCCTTTCGGCGGGCGGGCCGATCATGTATCCCCAATCGAGAGATATGCTGCTTAAGCCCGTGGCGGCCCACCTGGGAATGGGTACAGCTCTGGTTCTCCCTGGGAGCAGCCGCATCGAGTTGATGGCGCTCTCCGATAGCCCCGCAATGCTGAGTGTTGACGGTTTCATTGATGTGAAACTGGGAGAAGGGGCCCATGTACTTGTGGAGGCAAGCCCATACGTGGCGCGGTTTCTCAGGACTCAACCCCCCTCGCACTACTATGCCGTCCTTGCGCAACGCCTGGGAATGGAGCCTGTAGACCCGCAATCCCGTCTGATGCTTGGATGAGCCTGCCTGCTCGGTGTTAGCTTGGTTTGCCTTGGCAGATCGCTGGAAAATGGGAGTCCAGAGGGGCAAAGCCCCTTTGGCGGGGGAACTGGGGTGGTGTCCCCCCAGACCTTTCCTTTCTACCCCCTTCCTGGCCAGGCCTGTCCTGAGTAGGCCGAAGGAACTGGCGTCAGGGGGATGGTCGAAGGAGGTTTTCTTTTTCATGACAACCCTTGAACCCACCATCAATAGCAAGCGCATATACAAGGGCAGGGTGGTCGGCTTGCGGGTGGATACAGTTCAGCTTGCCGAAGGCCGTGTCTCACAGCGAGAGCTGGTGGAGCACAGCCCCTCCGTGGCCATAGTACCGCTGGACAGGGAGCGCAACGTTCTCCTGGTTCGCCAGTACCGCAAGGCGGTGGAGCAGACGCTGCTGGAGGTGACAGCAGGCGGGCTTGAAGAGGGCGAGGCCCCGGAGGACGGGGCCAGGAGAGAGTTGGATGAGGAGACTGGCTACATTGCCGGCCATTGGGAGCACCTGGCCAGCTTCTTCCTGTCGCCTGGATATTGCGATGAGGAGATGCACGTCTTCCTGGCTACCGAATTGGCGGCGGGCCAGCCCCACCCGGAGTCCGACGAAAACATAGAGGTGGTGTCTGTCCCTATATATTCCATTCCCGCGATGATCCAGCGCGGCGAGATAAGAGACGCCAAGAGCATTGCCGCCTTGCTGCTGGTTCTAAGGTGTCAAGAAACTACCCAACGGGGTAGCTTGTAAATGCCCCTTGCGCTCTGATATATTGCAGACGGATTTCGACGCTAATCTTCAGGATAGGAAGTGCGGGATGTCGGTATACCAGCATGACGTGATTGTGGTTGGGGCCGGATTGGCCGGCATGAGGGCTACCATCGCTGCCCAGTCTCGCGGCGCCAACGTAGCCATGATCAGCAAGGTGCATCCTGTCAGAAGTCACTCCAACGCTGCCCAGGGCGGCATCAACGCTGCCCTCACCAGCCGGGGCGACTCCTGGGAGGACCATGCCCTGGCTACCGTCAAAGGGAGCGACTACCTGGCCGACCAGGACGCCGTTGAGGTGATGTGCCAGGAGGCTGGCGCCGCCCTCATAGAGCTGGAGCACATGGGCGTCATCTTCAGCCGGGATGAAGATGGACGCCTGGGGACCCGTCGCTTCGGAGGCCAGGAGCAGGCCAGGACATTCTTTGTGGCCGACATCACTGGGGCGGCCATGCTTCACGTGCTCTACGAACAGATTATGCACTCCAAGGTGCGTGTCTACGAGGAGTGGTTTGTCACCTCTCTGGTCATGGAGGACGGCGAGTGCCGGGGCGTGGTTGCCATAGAGCTTATGACCGGTCAGCTACATCTCATCAAGGCCAAGGCGGTCATTCTGGCCACAGGCGGCTCAGGCCGCGTCTACGAACCGACCACCAACGGAATGGTGGTGACTGCCGATGGACATGCCTTGGCCTATAGAGCTGGCGCAGCAATTATGGACATGGAGATGGTCCAGTATCACCCCACCACTTTGAAAGGGAACGGCGTCCTCATCACAGAGGCAGCGCGGGGCGAAGGCGCTTACCTGCTCAACTCCGATGGCGATAGGTTCATGCAAAAGTACGCTCCCCACATGATGGAGCTTGCCTCTCGCGACGTTGTATCGCGGTCCGAGCAGACGGAGATCAACGAGGGGCGCGGAGTGGACGGGTGCGTGTTTCTGGACCTGCGCCACCTGGGAAGGGAGCTTATCGAGACAAAGCTGAGCTACATTCAAGAGGTGGCCGGGGACTTCGCCAACGTTGACCTGTCCAAGCAACCCATACCCATTCGCCCAGGCAACCACTACATCATGGGCGGAATCAAGACCGATGTCCACGGCGCTACCTCTATCCCTGGGCTGTACGCGGCAGGCGAGTGCGCCTGCGTCAGCGTCCACGGCGCTAACCGGCTGGGGGCCAACTCGCTTCTCGACACAATAATCTTTGGTCGCAGAGCTGGCGAGGCCGCTGCGGCCAGGGCCACGGAGGTCGGCGACAAGCCTGTGCCTGAATCGGTACTCTCTGTGGACAAGGAGGCCATCCGCTCCTTTCTTTCACGCAAGCCCAACAAAGACATGGCGGCAAAGATACGCCTGGAGATGGGCGAGACAATGAACGAGCACGTGGCCGTGTTCCGCAACGAAGCAGGGATGCAGACGGCGCTGCAAACCATTCGCCAGTTGAGAGAGCGGTATGCCGAGCTTGCCGTGCAGGACAAAGGCCAGGTGTTCAACACCAATTTGCTGTTCACCCTGGAGCTGGGGTTCATGCTGGACACGGCGGAGATCATTTGCGCTAGCGCCCTGGCCAGAAAGGAAAGTCGCGGTGCACATTTCCGCACCGACATACCCCAGCGAGACGATGCCAACTGGCTAAAACATACCCTGGCTTACTTTACCCAGGCAGGCCCCAGAATTGATTATGCGCCAGTCACCATCACCCGATGGCAACCCCAGGTAAGGAGTTACTGATGCAAGTTACGCTGGATGTCCGTCGTTTCAACCCAGAGGACGCCAACCCAAAGCCGTATCGCAAGACCTACACGGTGGAGGCAGAGGACTATTTCACCGTGCTGGACGCCCTTATCCAGGTACGAGAGTACCAGGACCCAACGCTAGCCCTACGTTGTTCCTGCCGCGCATCCATTTGTGGCTCCTGCGCCATGCGCATAAACGGCCATGCCAAGCTGGCGTGTAAGACCAAGCTGACCAGCGTGATGGATGCCCAGGGCAACGTCCGCGTGGAGCCTGCCGGCAACATGCCTGTGGTCAAGGACCTGATCGTTGACATGAAGCCGTTCTGGGACAAGGTCCGCGCTGTTGACCCGTGGCTCCAACCGGAAGGCCCTGAGCCGGAGGGCGAGTACCTGGCTCCCAACGAAGCTATGCTTCATCTGACCGGGGTGATGAGCTGCATAATGTGCGGTATCTGCGTCTCCGACTGCACCGTGCTGGAGGTGGACTCCAACTTCCTCGGCCCGGCGGCCCTGGCCAAGGCCTACCGGTTCGTCGGCGACCCACGGGACGGAGCCAACGTGGCCCGCTTGAAGAAGTTGAACGAGTATGGTGGCATGTGGGACTGCACCCGCTGCTACGAGTGTGTCCAGGTCTGCCCCAAGGGTGTCGCTCCCATGGACCGGATCATGGCCCTGCGAGATAAAGCAATCACGGCGGGCTTCACAGGGACCACAGGTGCCCGCCACGCCGAGGTGTTCGCGGCGTCTATAAAACACACTGGCTGGCTGAACGAGTTCTGGCTGTTGCCCAAGACCTTGGGGATGTTCAACCCCTTGAGCCTGCCAGCGCTGCTAGGCGCGCTCCCCATAGCACTTCGCGCCGTGCGCCACAATAAGCTGCCGCACATGTTCCATAAACCCATTTCCGGAATCCAGCACGTTCGCCGCATCTTTGACAAGGTGGAGGCCCCCAAGTGAAATACGCCTTTTTCCCAGGCTGCGTCTCCCGCGGAGGTTGCCCTGAGTTGTACCCCGCTGTCGTAAAAGTATGCCAGCGCCTGGACATTGAGTTGGATGAGTTGTTAGGCGCTTCCTGCACTGGCGCGGGTGTGCTACAGGAAAAGGACCAGCTCCTTGGCGACACGCTGAACGCCCGAACCTTCGCCATGGCCGAGCAAAAGGGCCTGCCCATCATGACCATCTGCTCCACGTGCCAGGGCGTGATGAGCCAGGCCAACAAACGCCTCAAGGACGATGCTGCCTACCTCGCCAAGGTAAACGAGACTTTGAAGGAGGAGGGCCTGCAGTACAAGGGCACCGCCGTCATCAAGCACCTGCTATGGGTTCTGGTGGAGGACTTCGGCGTGGATGCCCTGAAGTCCAAGTTCACCCGCAAGCTTACCGACCTGAAGCTAGCGCCCTTCTACGGCTGCTACATTTTGCGCCCTTCCGTGGCCCTGGAGTTCGAGGCGCACCCTGGCCGTGCGAACTCCCTGGAGACGCTCATAGAGGCCGTGGGAGCCGAAGTGGTGGACTTTGAGGGCAAGACGCGCTGCTGCGGCTTCCCAATCCTGACGATCAACGAGAAGAACTCCCTGGCCATGGTTGCCAAGCACACCTCCGAGGTCCAGCAGTTGGGCGCAGATGCCATGGTGACTCCATGTCCCCTCTGCCATCTGAACCTGGACAGCTACCAGCCCAAGGCTGCTGCCCAGTCAGGAATCCGTATCCACATGCCCATCCTGCACCTGCCGCAGCTTCTTGGCCTGGCCCTGGGGTTCAGCCCCAAAGAGATGGGCCTGGAGCGCCACATCGTCTCCATGCGCGACGTGGAGGAGAAAGTGGGTGGAGCAGTGGCGGCCAGGGCGTAGCAGG
>SHYF01000022.1 GCA_009692985.1 Dehalococcoidia bacterium | reverse complement strand
TGTTGCAGATGGTGAGGGATGGCGAGGTAGACCTTGGGGTGCTGCCCGGCAGCGAGAGCGGAGCGGATTTTGAGTTCAAAGGACTGTTTGCCTATGAGCGGGTGTTGATAACACCCCAGGGCCATCCGCTGGTGAAGGAGCCCCTTACCTCGCTGGCGCAAATAGCTCGTTGGCCCCTCATCTTGATGCGGCAGGGGTCATACACGCGTGCCATTCTTGAAGAGGAGTTCCGCCGCAGAGGGCTGTCCTACGAGATAGTGGTGGAGCTGGACAGTATGGACACGATAAATCGGTACGTGGCTGTGGGCATGGGCATCTCCGTAGGGCCTGGCCTAGCCATAGACCCGGAGGACACGGAGAAACTTGGATTGGAATAGTCAGCATGGCCACACTTCTCCCTGTGGAACAGGCCGGAGTGGTGACCCTGCGGCGCAAATCCTTGTCTGCCACCGCCCAGAGCTTTATGTCAGTGATGACCGATACTCTAGCATCTATCTCAGCGGCTTTAGGCTACGGGATGGGTTTGAGCCGGTAGCGCCGGGGTGAACAGGCTCCGTAAGTGGCGACTTGCCTCAGAAGTGGCGTAGGCCGTGAATCCCCGTTCGTGGTGAGCTTGTCAAATCACTGAAACGCCCTTCGACAGGCTCAGGGCGAACGGGTTTTGTGGCAAGCTCCGCCAGTGGCGTGGTGGGTGGTTATTCAATCCATGGGCAGGTGACGGTGCTGGTGACGCCAGGCACAGGACGAATCTTGGTGCGTAGAATCGCGGTAAGGTTCTCCTGCGTATCAGCCTCTAGTTCCACCACGAAGTCATAAGGCCCCAAGACCTCCCTGACATATGTCCCAGGTAAAGCGCGCAATTTGTCCCCCACTGTTTGAGTGCGGGCTGGATCAACCGTGATCAGGATATAGGCGTGGACGGCCATGGCATCTCCTCCTGCACAAGGGTGACCGCTGCCGGACTAGTGGCAAAACGTAACCAGATTGTATGCTCATGCAGACCAGGAGTCCAGCACTTGCACTCCGACTTATTATCGATTGCCGCCCCTTCTTCAAATGATAACCATTGGCGCCAAGAAGAGCCGCTGTCACCCAGAAGCAAACGGACCCTGCAAACCATTTTTCTTGCTACAGCTTGCGAGCAAGGGTACAATTAGCGCAGCCCTAGGACTGCCGGGCATTTTTCTGCCCGGGTAGGAAAAGCAGCATGATCGACAAACTCGCACAGCTGGAACAAAGGTATGCGGAACTGGTGCAGCTAATGGCCGACCCCCAAATAGCCACGGATGCCACACGCCTGATAGCCCTGGAGAGGGAGCGCGGCTCCCTGGAGCCAACGGTGGCTGCTTTCCGGGCATACCAGCAGACTGCTCAGGCCATAGTGGAGACCCAATCCCTCCTGCGTGATACCAGAGACGCTGAGATGGCAGCCCTGGCTCAGGATGAGATTGCCGCCCTGAAAACGAGGCGGGCCAAGCTCGAAGAAGAGCTGAAAGCCAAGCTGGCCCCCAAACAGGCCACTGATGAGCGGGACGTGATAGTTGAGGTACGCGCTGCCGCAGGGGGAGAAGAGGCAGCACTCTTCACCGGCGAACTGTATCGAATGTACACACGGTACGCTCAAAGGCGGGGCTGGCAGGTGGAGCTTATTGACGCACGGGAAACAGGCATAGGAGGATTCAAAGAGATAGTTTTTGAGGTCACTGGCAACGATGTTTACCACCGCATGAAGCATGAAAGTGGCGCCCATAGGGTTCAGCGCGTCCCAGTCACGGAGTCCTCCGGCCGCATCCACACTTCAACGGCTACCGTAGCAGTTCTTCCCGAGGCCGCCGACGTTGAGGTAGACGTGAAGCAGGATGACCTCCGCATTGACATCTACCACGCCGGCGGCAAGGGCGGCCAAAACGTCAACAAGGTAGCTACGGCGGTTCGTATCACCCATCTGCCCACGGGCACCGTGGCCGTCTGCCAGGACGAAAGGTCCCAGCTACGCAACAAACAGAAGGCCATGGCGGTTCTGAAAGCCCGGATCCTGGATCGCGTGACCAGGGAGCATGAACAGGCTATCAGCCAGGAACGCCGTTCCCAGGTCGGCACTGGTGAGCGTTCTGAGAAGATTAGGACATACAATTACCCGCAAGACCGCGTCACGGACCACCGCATCAGCGTGACACTGCACAACCTACCCACAATCCTGGATGGCGACCTGGACCCCTTGATTGAGCCTCTCATGGCCCAAGAGGTGGAACGCCGCCTGGAGGCGTCCGTAGCGTGACTGTAACCATCATAGGAATGCTCCTGCAGGCCCGTGTCACCCTGACGCGCGGCGGTGTGGAAGAGGCCCCGCTGGAGAGTGAGCTTCTCTTGGGATTCGCCCTGGGCATGGAGCGCTCCGTTCTGTACGCATCCCTTGAAGAGGTAGTCCCGGAAAGCGCTCAGCAAGCCATGGAGAGCCTTGTGCAGAGGCGGCTTCTCCGAGAGCCTCTGGCATACATCCTCGGCAAGAAGGAGTTCTTTGGCCTGGAGTTCAAGGTCTGCCCTGGAGTGTTCATACCTCGCCCTGAAACGGAGACACTGGTGGAGCAGGCCGTCTTGTTGGTCAATGCGCGCTTCCCTGGGGGTGAACTCCTCATAGCAGATATAGGCACAGGAAGCGGCGCGTTGGCGGTAAGCCTGGCAAAGGCACTTCCCAGCACAAAACTGTATGCAACAGACATTTCTGAAACGGCCCTGGCCACGGCCAGAGCCAACGCCGCGGCACACGGCGTGCAAGACCGCACATCTTTCCTACGTGGAAACTTGATGGAACCACTCCCAGAGCCGGTGGACGTGGTGGTAGCCAACCTGCCATACATTGAAAGCCGGACCATCCCATGCCTTCAGCCGGAAGTCAGCCAGTTCGAGCCACGCGAGGCCCTTGACGGCGGCCCAGATGGACTGGACGTGGTGTATCAGCTACTACGGCAGGGGACGCGTCACATACGCGCGAATGGCGCCATCCTGTTGGAGCTGGACCCAGAGCAGATGGAGGCCGCCAGCAACGTCGCGCGCGAGGTGTATCCAGAGGCCCGCCTTCAGCGCGTGAACGACCTATGGGGGCGTGAGCGGGTGTTGGTCATCCGATGCAATGCCAACTCGTAGGCAACGGGGCGGAGCCTCGGATGGGATGGCGGAAGGAGTTTTTCGCACGCTTCTGGATAACGCGCCTGATCGAGCGCAACTAGCTTGCAAATTGGCCTGTTTATCTCTAGACTCATTGAGTGCAATTGTACATTTTACGATTTCGTCGTGTCGGCGGTCTCATGCTGGCAGTAAGAAAGCTTGTTCCTTTGGCAGGGATTATGGTGATTCTATTGTTGCTCGCGGCTTGTGGTGTGGCGAGCAATCGGACTAGCGGGGCTATCGCTACACCTACACCGCCGGCGGAGTCACGAACTCCCATTGGCGGCGCTCTTATCACGCCCATATTCACTCCAACGCCGTCTCTGCCGCCTACGCCTACTTTTACACCGACGCCTACTCCCACAGCTACGCCCACGCCTACGCCGAGGCCTACCTTCACTCCCACGGCGACGGCCACTTTCACGCCTACGCCCACGTCTACGCCCACACCTACAGCCACGCCGCAGTTGGAAGCCATCATTCCATCGGTGAAGGACTCTGTGGTGATGGTGATTTCTGGCACTACCCAGATTTCGGGCATGGTGGTGAAAGACCCGGCCTCTCATGTCATAACCGCCAGCAAAACCCTGGGCGCCGGCCCACTCGTGACGATCAAAACGGGGGCTGGACAAAGCTACAATGGTTGGATTGTGGGGCGGGACGACATCAAGGACCTGGCCCTGATCAAGGTGGTGGGCGCTACCCTGCCAGGCGTTGCGTTTGGAGATGCCTTTGGATTGGAAGCTGGCAGCGAGATGCTCTCAGCAGGGTACCCACTGTCCTCATCCGGCGCGCTGTTTACCGCGAATGCTAAACTTGCTGCCGTAGAGCATAACTTGCAAACTGGCTTGCGGTTCCTGCGTCTGGATGTTCCGCATCGGAACGGAAACACTGGCGGCCCAGCCGTCAACCGGCAGGGTCAAGCCCTGGGCATCAGCATGGAGCCGTTGTTTGTGCAGGGACTGGGCATCTCTGTTTCCTCGGGCGTTGTCTATCTCCTCAGCTCCGATTCTATCCTTGAGATTCTTCCTCTGCTGAGACAGGGAGTGTCGGAAATAGCGCGGCCCACTCCTACGCCCGACGCGTCGTTCACGCCGTCCGTTATGTCCTTCCTGGGCATCGCAAAGATTGGTGGACAAGCGCCTCCCATTGGGACGCGTATCCATGCCCGAGTTGTAGGCAGCGGCGTGGCGGACGTATGGGCGACCGACATCAGCGCTCAGCGGAAATCGAATGGCACCTATATCCTGGAAATAACTGTCAATGCCGGCGACCGGTACAGGGGTTCAACCGTTGAGTTCTACATAAATGGTGTGAAAGCCAGCGAAACGTCATCGTTCGAGTCCTTCGGGTTCAGCCCACTGAACTTGACATTCCCGTAGCAGGTTGCTGAAAAAGGGAAGTCCAGAGGGACGAAGCCCCTTTGGTGGGGGTCTGGGGGTATCCCCCAGATATCTCTTTCACCCCCTTCCAGGCCAGAGCTTGTCCTTGAGCATAGCTAAGGAAAGGGGGTAAGGGGAATGGGCGAAGCCGTTGTTCGGCAGCTTGCTAGCGAGAGCTTCTTGCGAGAAGGTAGTTCAACAGTCCCGCCGCAGGGACATCTTCTTGTGTTCCAGCGCCCATATCCCGCACAACCACTGCGCCACGGGCCAGTTCATTTTCACCGAGGATGACTGTGAACCGCCCCTGCATTGCTGATGCGTAGCGCATCTGGGAGCGCAGGCTCCTGCTCGCAGGCGGAATGATGGCTGGAATCCCTGCCTTCCTAAGCTCCGCCGCTATTTTCAGCCCCTGGGTGTGCGCCTCTTCGCCAAGGCAAGCTATCACCACGGGCGCTGAGGCCTCCTCCGGTACGAGGATCTCCTGGCGTTTCAGGTTCAGGATCAGCCGCTCCATGCCGGAGCCAAAGCCTATTCCGGGCGTGGGGCGTCCTCCTAGAGCCTCAATCAGGCCGTCGTAGCGTCCGCCTCCGACTATGGTGCTCTGCCCGCCCTCCTCAGGGGGCTGAATCTCAAAGACGGTGCGTGTGTAGTAGTCCAGCCCCCGCACCAGCCTGTGGCTTATCTGGTATGGAATGCCCGCAAGCTTCAAGTAGTCCTGGAGCCTGGTCCAATGCTCCTTGCATTCTGAACACAGGTGGTCGGTGGCGACAGGGGCACCGCCTACATACGGCTGGCACGTCGCCTGCTTGCAGTCCAGGAGGCGCAGCGGGTTGTTCTCATAGCGAGTCCGGCAGTCAACACATAAGTGCTCCAGATGTGGCTGGTAGTAGGCTTTCATCTCTCGCAGGTATCCTGGACGGCACTGAGCATCGCCGATGGAGTTGATTGAGAGGGAAAGGCCTTTCAGCCCAAGTTCCTGGGTAAGAAGCCAGGCTATCTGGATAATCTCTGCGTCGACGGTGGGATCGGCGTCCCCAATGGCCTCCAGGCCAAACTGGTGGTGCTGACGATAGCGGCCAGCCTGTGGGCGCTCGTAGCGAAAAATGGGGCAGAAATAGTATAGGCGCACCGGCTGTGGCAGATTGGACATGCCATGCTCCAGGTAGGCGCGGCATACAGGAGCGGTGCCCTCGGCGCGTAGCGTCAGCGGGTCGCGGCCCCTGTCTTCGAATGTGTATGTCTCCTTCTGGACTATGTCCGTCTCCCCTCCCACCGTACGCACGAACAGGCCCGCTGCTTCAAACATAGGTGTGTCTATGCGCTGGAATCCAAAACGCCGGCATAGGTCCACGGCTTGGCGTTCAACGTAACGCCAGTATTTCTGCTCTTCGGGCAGCACATCTGCTGTGCCGCGAGGCGCTTTATGCAACATAGGTGCTCCTACCTTTGCGTATGACAACTTATTCTACCGTATCCTGGCTGGAAAGGCATGAGGAATACATGCTTTGAAGTTCCTGACTGGGATGCGGTATACTTGCTGATACAATAGGGTATAGTTGACCATTCATGGGTGGGTGCTGTGCGAGACCTCATAGCCAAGATTGAAACCTATCTGCCGAGCGACAGAGTCGCTTTAGTTCAGAAAGCATACGACTTTGCTGCCCGGGCCCACGAAGGCCAGGTGAGGCTCTCTGGGGAGCCGTTCATCCACCACCCAGTGGAGACGGCGCTCTATTTGGCCGACCTGCACTTGGACGCTACCACGCTGGCCGCAGCGCTGCTCCACGACGTTATGGAGGACTGTGGCGTAACCCAAGCGGAGTTGGAGGGCGAGTTCAGCAACGACGTGGCGCGCCTGGTGGACGGCGTGACAAAGCTGAGTCGCCTGGACCGAGTTAACACTGAGGGCGACGAAAGGGAACGTACTCCAGAAGAGGACTACAGCCAGGCGGCCAGCTTGCGCAAAATGCTGATCGCCATGGCCCGGGACCTAAGAGTGGTGCTCATAAAGCTGGCCGACCGGCTTCACAACATGCGCACCCTGAAGGCTCACCCACTGGAGCGGCGACTCGCGATCGCTCAGGAGACGTTGGACATCTATGCTCCCCTGGCCCATCGCCTGGGCATGTGGGATATCAAATGGCGGCTGGAGGACCTGGCCTTTCAGTATCTGGAGCCGGCCAGTTACAGACAGATATCTAAGCTGCTGGCCAGCCGCAGGGAGGAGCGAGAGGAGCACATTACCCGCGTGGCTGATATTCTCGCCCAGGCGCTCCAGGAAGCGTCCATCAAGGCACAGGTGACTGGCAGGGCCAAGAATATCTACAGCATTCATATGAAGATGCGGGCCTACGCGGCCCAGGGCAAGGATTTCAACGAGATCCGCGACCTTTTCGCCCTGCGCATTCTGGTACAGGAGAAGCAGGAGTGCTATGCCGCTCTGGGAGTGGTGCACGCACTATGGCCTCCCATTCCCAGCCTGTTTGATGACTACATAGGCAAACCCAAAGAGAATCTCTACCAGGCGCTGCACACCACAGTAATGGGGCCAGAAGGAGTGCCGGTTGAGGTGCAGATCAAGACCAATGCCATGCACCAGGTCTCGGAGTACGGCGTTGCGGCGCATTGGCGCTACAAAGAAGGAAACGCTCCCGATACCCCCTTTGAGCAGAAGATGACCTGGCTACGCCAGCTTCTGGAGTGGCAGAGGGATGTCAGTGGCGCTGAGGAGTTCCTGGAGAACGTCAAGACAGACATATTCCATGACCAGGTGTTTGTCTATACCCCCAAAGGGGACATAAAAGAGCTGCCCTCGGGGTCCACTCCTATTGATTTTGCCTACCATGTCCACACCGATCTGGGACACAAATGCATGGGTGCGAAGGTCAACGGTAAGCTCATGGCCCTGGACTACGAGCTTCAGAACGGAGATACGATTGAAATAGTGGCTAGCAAGGTGGCGCGAGGCCCCAGCCTGGACTGGCTGAACCCCAATGCCGGTTACGTAAGAAGTGCCACGGCCAAACAACGCATCCGCGCCTGGTTTCGACGGCAGGAGCGCAGCGCCAACATCCAGCGCGGCCATGAGCTTTTGGCGCGCGAGATGCGGCACCTTGGCATGAACCCACCCGATGCGGAGTTGATGCTGCTTTTCAAGATGGACTCCATGGATGACTTCCTGGCTGCTCTGGGCAACGGCAGCATCACAGTAAACCAGGTGGCGGCGCGCTTAGCGCCCCAGCAGCGAGAGGCGCAGATCGCCCAGCAGCAAACCACCCCAGTGCCGGCAACGGCATCCGGCGTCGAAGTGCTGGGCGTGGGCGACCTCCTGACGCACCTGGCCCCATGTTGCTCGCCTCTGCCTGGGGACGAAATAATTGGATTCATCACGAGGAACCGGGGGATCACGATACACCGCAAGGAATGTCGCAATATCCTCAATGAGGACGAAGCGGAGCGGTTGATCGGCGTGAACTGGGGCGTTACCAAGAACCTCCATCCTGTGCGGCTATCCATAGATGCGTGGGATAGGGTAGGGCTTCTGCGCGACATTACCACGCAAGTGTCCGCGGAGAAGGTCAACATTGCGGCTATGGTGACCATGGAGAACGCCGATGGCACCGCCACAGTTCAGCTAACACTGTTTATTACTGGAGTGGACCAGCTCAGTCGTCTGTTCACCAAGCTGGAAGGAGTGCAAGGAGTAGACAACGTATCCCGCGTCACCGTTGACCAGGCCACCTCACTTGTGCAGGTGGGTGAGCGTACCTGATCCAGATGGAACTTCCTGGCAGAGAGCAGCGTCACATTGGGCCCGCTCCCCAGGGGGCCCATGGGGGCGAAGCCCCGGAGCCTGCCTTGAGTGAGCCGAAGCCCTCGAGCGACGCGAAGGGGAAGCCGATGGGGCGGGAGAGATGGGGGTGCCCCCAGAAATCGTCTAACCCCCTACCTGAAAGGAAGGGGGTTAGCGGGATGGTTCGGTACAGGGCAGATCGGCGGCCGTGCGGTGCAAGCGACCATTAGTAAGTACCGATGCGTCAAAAGGTTTACAATAGAATAAAACTATTTGGACTTTGAGGAGAACACTAGATGCCCAGTGAGAAATCGGCGCGAGTTGCCTTGAAAAAGGCCGGGTATAATCGGCAAGTCAAGAGTGCCACCAACACAGTCGTGGCTGCAACACGGCGCACCATTGTTGCTGGCGACCAAGAGCAGAGTGTGGCTGCTGTGCGGCGGGCTGCTTCGGCTCTGGACCGAGCGGCCAATGGCGGAGTCATCCACAAGAACAACGCCTCCCGGAGAAAGTCCCGCTTGGCCCGAAGCTTACAGGCAACTGATAAGTAGTTGAGGCAGGCAGTTATCCAGGCATCCGGATGGATGCCTGGGCCAGGGGAAAGCAGCGCCTTGCCTATCGCGGTTGCTTCCCCGGCAAAGATGCAGCAACCGTTCTAGACCGCTGGTTTCTCGTGTTTTTCTCATTGACACTGGTGTTCTGGTGTGCTAGCTTGCGGCTAGGCGTATCCGAACATGCGTACTATACAAAACAGTACCCTTTGAAACAGGGGGGAACGGTGAAGAAGCTCTCGCCAAGGCAAGACAGCATACTTCAGTTCATAGGCGATTTCGTTGATGAGCATGGGTATCCACCAACGGTCAGGGATATCCAGCAGGGGTGTACCATCAGCTCCACATCCGTGGTGGACTACAATCTGAACATCCTGCAAAGGGAGGGCTACCTTCGCCGGTCGCCCGAGATATCCCGAGGAATTGAAATCCTGAACGGCTCCAAGCGACGCAATGGTACCATCGCCGTGCCTGTGCTGGGTTACATCGCTGCGGGCCAGCCCCTGCCTGTTCTATCCTCGGAGGATGGAAGACAGAGTGAGCCACTGGAAATGCTGGAACTTCCCAGAGATCTGCTAAAGGGTGATGAAAGCATGTACGCCTTGCGCGTGCGTGGCACATCTATGGTAGACGCCTTCATTGATGATGGCGATGTGGTGGTAATCAAGCCCACGGCCTCAGTGCGCAACGGCGACATGGTGGTGGCATGGCTGAAAAAGGACAAAGAGGCCACCTTGAAAAAGCTGTTCCACGAAGGTCAGCGAGTGCGCTTGCAGCCCGCAAACAGCCAGATGAAGCCGATTTATGTTGCACCATCGGACGTGGAAGTCCAGGGCAAAGTGGTAATGGTGTTCCGGAATTTTTCCTGATCCGGTGGTGTGGGCGAGGGTAAACTTGGGGGGCTGCAACAATTGACCCTGGGCGCACTGCTTCCAATGTTTCAATGGGGAGCCGAAAAGGGCCCCCTGAGGCCCAGGGCCGCTACAGATAGCCAGCAGGTTTGCTTTAGCCTCTGGCGTTAGTCGGAAGAGGGAAGCGTCCGCGCCTGCTGAAGGTCCATGTCCTTCTCATGACACTGAATCGAGCCTTGGCCCGCCTTTGTGCAGAGGACCACAGTGCCACACACCGGACATTGATACCGCTTTCCTAGCTGGTTTGCCATGAACCTGCCTCCCATGCGGGTCCTGCGTTTAGCTTAGGGATCGATGGAGAAGGGGCTACTTCTTGACGAGGGGCTTGCCGTGGCAAGCGATTATTCCCTCGCCCCCCTTGGTAACTATGAACTCAGCGCCACATGTGCCGCAGAAATACCGTTTTCCAGTCTCGTTGGCCAAGTTTACATCCCCGTGTAAGGATTCTATGGATGTGATTATATTCACGATGCATCTGGACGTCAACAGGCGTGGGGCCCAATTTCTGTTTACCATTGGGTGCTGGGGGTCTGTCCTGACACTTTAGTGCCAGGTTTAGGCTTAGCTAACCAGCGACTCTAGTAGGGAGACTGGACAGTGCCCAAAAGCAAGCGGGACCTTGTCGCCGATGCCCTTGGCATAGATTAAAAGTCGTCGTATAATGAACAGCGGTTCTTTTATAGCCATCTCACGACGGAGTTATGTTATGGTGCGTTCCAGAAATACCGCAGCTACGCAGACACGGAAGGCGGCAGAACATGCTGTGGCCGAGGTGTTGACTCCCGACGTCCTCTTGGGGTGGTACTCCACCATGGTTTTGGTGCGTACCCTGGACGAGCGGGCGTGGCTTCTAAACCGGCAGGGCAAGGCCGCCATACTCGCCTCTTCCCAGGGACACGAGGCAACTCAGATGGGCGCCGTTTGGGCCGCCGTGCGCTATTCGCCCAGCCTCGCCATCTTCCCGTTCTACCGTGGCCTGGCCACGGCTATAGCCACGGGAATAACACCTACTGAGGCGTTGCTGAGCATTCTGGCCAAGGCCGGGGACCCGGCCAGCGGTGGGCGTCAATTTCCGTTGCACGGCGCAGTTATGACTCCCAAGCTGAAAGTCATCAACATTTCCAACGTCGTTGCCACGCAGATTCCTCATGCCGTTGGCTACGCCCTTGGGTGCAGGATGAGCGGCGATCCCACGGTGACAATGACCACATTTGGTGACGGCGCTACCAGCGAGGGGGACTGGCACGAAGGGATGAACTACGCTGGAATCTATAAGCTTCCCGTGGTCTTTATATGTGAAAACAATGGTGTTGCTATTTCTGTGCCCCAGCGGAAGCAGATGGCTATTGTTAACGTGGCCGACCGGGCAGCAGGTTACGGCATGCCGGGAGTGGTGGTGGATGGGACCGATGTTATGGCGGTGTACGAGGTGGTCGGGGAGGCAGTCCGCCGTGCCGTCCGCGGTGAAGGCCCAACATTCATTGAAGCCAAGGTGGTGCGTCTTCTACCTCATACCAGCGATGACGACGATAGGCGATACCGCACACCAGAAGAGCTAGAAGACATGAAGAGGCGAGACCCTCTCAAGAAGTTCAAGGAGCACCTGATGGAACAGGGTATTCTGACGGCCCAACTGGACGAACAGGCCCACAAAGAGGCAAAAGAACACGTGGACAGGGCCACAGAGGCAGCGGAAGCAGCCCCATTCCCAGATACGGGCGACTTTTATGATCACGTGTATGCCTCGGAATAACCTTCCCTAGCGTTGAAAGTACCCAAGCTTGAGGAGTTCCGCATATGGCAGTGAAATCCGTTATCGAGGCCGTCCGCGAAGCCATGTTCGAGGAGATGAAGCGGGACCCCAACGTCTTCATTATGGGTGAAGACGTTGGCAAGAGAGGCGGCGTCTTTCTGGCGACCAGGGGGCTCATAGAGGAGTTTGGCGAGGAGCGGGTCATAGATACGCCCCTGGCCGAGTCTTCTATTGCTGGAATAGCCCTGGGGGCGGCCATGCAGGGAAGGCGTCCCATCGCAGAGATACAGTTCGCAGATTTCATCTGGCCCGCCGTAAACCAGATTATTGGCGAGGCCGCCCGGGTACGCTATGGCACCAAGGGCGTGCTGCACGTTCCTATGGTGGTGCGTTGCCCCTATGGCGGAGGCGTTCGGGGTGGGCTGTTCCATTCGCAGAGTCCGGAAGCGTACTTTGCTCACACCCCTGGCTTGAAGGTCGTCTGTCCATCTACACCATACGACGCCAAGGGTCTATTGAAGGCCGCTATCCGCGACGAGGACCCGGTGGTATTCTTCGAACACAAGCGGACGTACCGCCTGGTCCGCGGTGAGGTCCCGGATGAAGAGTATGTCCTGCCCATTGGCGTGGCCGACATCAAGCGGGCAGGGTCTGACATTACATGCATCTCCTATGGCTTGATGGTGCACTACTGCCTGGAAGCGGCTGAGATGCTGGCCAAGGAGGGCGTCAATGTGGAGGTGCTGGACCTTAGAACAGTGCGCCCGCTGGACAAGGAGGCCATCCTGGAGTCCGTTCGCAAGACCTCTCGTGTCCTTATTGTCCACGAAGACAACCGCACCGGCGGGTTAGGCGCCGAGGTGGCGGCCATCATCGCGGAGGAGGCATTCGGTCATCTCGATGCCCCCATCACCCGCGTGACCGGGCCAGACGTTCCCGCAATGCCATTCAGCCCGCCGTTGGAGGATTTTTTCATGCCCAATCCGGAGAAGATAGCGGCTGGATTGCGCCGGGTGGCCTCGTACTGATTGCGGGCTGCTAGATTGCCGTTGGGCTGGCCTTCCCTTGTACTAGACGAACTCCAAAAGGAGTGCTGGTTAGAAAATGCCTGTGAAAATCAACCTTCCCCAAGTTGGCGAGTCAGTCACAGAGGGCATCATTGGCAAGTGGCTCAAAAAGGTCGGTGATACCGTAGATAGGTATGAGCCGCTGGTTGAGGTTACCACCGACAAGGTGAACATGGAATTCCCTTCCCCATACAATGGCAAGCTGACTGCTCTGCTTGTCAAAGAGGGCGATACTGTTGCAATGGGCGCACCTATTGCAGAGATGGAGACCAGCGAGGCCGTGGCAGAGGCGCAGTTGTCTGCTTATACCCCAGCGCGGCAGGAGCGGGCAACGACCCCAGTTGGCCGCACCGGTGTGCTCCTAAAAGACACAAGGCCTGTTGGACCCACAGGATCAGGAGTGGAGACTCCCGTTTCTGAATCTGCGGTGGCAGTCGCGCCTTCGGTCTCCGCAGTCACCAGTGCACAGATGCCGTCGTCCCCTGCGCCCGCGGTTGAGGCGGCAAGGGGTGGCCAGCGGTATTCGCCAATAGTTCGCAGTCTGGCGGAGCAGCATGGCGTAGACCTGGCGCAAGTTAAGGGTAGTGGCTTGGATGGCCGCGTGACCAGAGAGGACGTGGCGCGATACGTGGAGCAAAGGGCAGCCGCTCTCGCGAAAGCGCCGGCACTCGCTGCCCCAGCAGGTCAGGCCGCCGGGCCCGACGAAGAGGCAGTGCCTCTGACCCCCATACGGCGGATCATCGCCGAAAATATGATGAAGAGCGCCACACAGATACCCCAGGCCTGGTCGGCCCTGGAGGTAGACGTCACGTCTCTGGTGGCGCGCAGGGAAAGCGCGAAGGACGAGTTTCTGGGGCGGGAGGGTGTGCCTCTCACATACCTTCCCTTTGTAATGAAGGCGGTGGCGGAGTCCCTGAAGGAAAACCCGCGCGTCAACTCCACCTGGGGCGGCGACAAGGTAATTCTCAAGAAGCGTATTCACATTGGCATTGCCGTAGCTACGTCTCAGGGGTTGGTGGTGCCAGTCATTCACAATACCGACTCAATGAGCATTGCCGGGCTGGCAAAGGCATCCAACGAAATCATTCAGCGTGCCCGCGATGGAAAGCTGCGGTTGGAGGATGTCCACGGCGGCACCTTCACTCTTAACAACACAGGGGTACTGGGGTCTATTTTGACTCAGCCCTTGATCAACTGGCCCCAGGCGGCCATTCTCACCACAGAGGCCATCGTAAAGCGAGTAATGGTGCTTCCTGGCGACGCCATTGCAGTGCGCTCCATGATGTACATAGGCCTCACCTTTGACCATCGCATCTTGGACGGCGCCGACGCTGGCGCTTTCATGAACAGCGTCAAACGCCGCCTGGAGGCCATAAGCAAGGACACAGCTATCTACTAGCAGTTGCGGGAAAAGATGGATGTCAGAGTCCCGACAAGTCGGGACTCTGACGGGGGTCTGGGGGTGTCCCCCGTAGGGGCGCAAGTTCTTGCGCCCTTTCTCACCCCTTCCTGGCCAGCGCCTGTCCTTGAGCGTCGCGAAGGAAAGGGGGACGGGGGGATGGTAGAAAATTTGTTTCAGCAACCTGCGACAGTATGCCGTTGGGCCTTCCTGGGCCGATGGGAATACAAGCGGGCCTGGGACCTTCAGCGCTCATTGGCCCGGGCCAGGGCGGAGGATAGGGTAGGGGACACACTGCTTTTTCTGGAGCATCCCCCTGTCTACACACTGGGGCGTCGCAGCAAGCCTGCCGACCTTCTGCTTCCACGAGATGCCCTTGAGGTCAGAGGCGCTCAGTTGGTGGATGTTGACCGCGGCGGTGAGATCACATTCCACGGCCCGGGCCAGTTGGTGGGGTATCCCATCATCTCTCTTCGGGCCTGGGGTGGCCCACTCCAGTACGTGCGCGCCTTGGAAGAGGCGCTTATCCGTGTCCTGGATGTCTACGGCATTGCCGCTGGATGCCTAGATGGGCTGACCGGCGTTTGGGCCGGCGGCGCCAAGATAGCCGCCATAGGCGTGAAGGTCAGCCGGGGCGTCACCACTCACGGCTTTGCCCTCAATGTAGCCACCGACCTTTCCTGGTTCCAGAACATCGTCCCCTGTGGCATCCGTGACAGGGATGTGACATCCATGGAGCGGCTGCTGGGGCAGCTCGTTCCCGTAGAGGGGGTGGCTTCCGTCGTGGCGGAACAGTTTGGCCATGTCCTGGGCTTCCATATGGAAGAGTCGGCGACTGAGTCAGTAGTCGGCGACAAGGTGCTGGCATCCACTGCATAACAGCATCAAGATCCCCTGGGATGGTTTTCCTTGACACTCGCGCCGTGCTTTGCAAGAGCTTGCGGCTACGCATTACGGTATAATTGCTCCAACTCTTGAAGAGGTGTGCTATGGCAAAGCTACCAGTTGTAGCCATCACCATTGGGGACCCGTGTGGCATAGGGCCAGAGGTGGTGGCCAAGGCCCTGGCCCAACAGGATGTCCGTGACCTGTGCATCCCCCTAGTGGTGGGCAGC
>SHYF01000021.1 GCA_009692985.1 Dehalococcoidia bacterium | reverse complement strand
GGTCTACACCGCCCTTGGCAGTCCCTGATGGCTGCTTTCCTCATCATCCCACTTCTGGCCTTCTTCTTGGCCTGCGGTCCTGGCGAAGAGCCTACGCCCACACCCGCGGCTACTAAGTCTCCTGCCGCGACTCCAACCGCGACCGCCATAGCAGGGCCTGCGGCCACCGCCACACCCACCCGCCCAGGGCCCGCGGCTGCGCCAACGCCAACCTCCGTGGCTGTGCCAACGCCTACTTCCACACCTGGCGAGCAGCCCAAGCGCGGGGGAACTCTGCTGATTGCTCCCGGAGGCTATCCAGAGTCCTTTGACGCTATGCTGCTGACCAACTCCCTGGGCTACTATGAGTGGAACGCCAAGCTGTACAGCAACCTTCTGGCCAACTACGAGGACGACAAGATAGAGTGCGAGATGTGCACCGGCTGGCGCGTGGAGAACAGTGGCAAAACGTGGGTTTTCGACCTAATCAAGGGAGCGAAGTTCCACGATGGCAGGGAGCTTACCGCTGAGGATGTGAAGTACTCCCTGGAGCTTCAGATGGGGTACGTTGACGGCATCATCTCTCCCCGCGGTGGCCTAATCAAAGAGTTCATAGATAAGGTTGATGCCCCCAGCAAGTACGAGGTGCGCATCAACCTGTTCCGGCCCACCACGCTCCAGAACAAGCTGCTGGGCATTGGAGCCAGCGTGATTTACCCCAAGGGGACTGCCCGGGCTGACCTTCAGTCGAAGCCCCAGGGATCCGGGCCCTTCTTGCTCACCCAGGCCATCAGCGGCTCGGCCTACATCATGGACCGGAACCCCAGCTACTTCAAGCCCGGACAGCCTTACCTGGACAGGATAGAGATGAAAACGGTAGCTGATGCCAATAGCCGCAACGCACTGTTCCTGACTGGGAAGGTCAGGTACTTCCAGGGCCTGAGGGAAAGCAATTTCCAGGGTTTCATGCCCACCCTGGAGCAGATGGCTACCGAAGGAAAGCTAAACCGCAAATCCATCCTGGGTGGCTGCGGGCCCCAGGGCATCTGGTACAACGCTGCCAAGCCGCCATTTAATGACGTCCGCGTCCGCAAGGCCTTCAACCTGCTTGCTGACCGCAAGGCCCTGGACAAGGTAATGAACGGCCCGTATGGCTATGTATCCGTCTTGGGCTACACACCTGGAATGCCTTATGCATTACCCCCAGAGAAAGTGTGGGACGTGATTCCTGGGTGGGGCACCGGCGCCAAGAAGCAGCAGGAGATCGAGGCGGCCAAGAAGCTCATGGCTGACGCCGGGTATGCCGGCGGTTTGCAGGTCAAGCAGATGGTCCGCACTCCCATTCTCGCATTCGACTACCACGCCGCCCACGAGCCTTTCCAGCAGGCGCTGAAGCAGATTGGTGTCACCTCTACCTTAGACCTGGTGTCCGGGCCTGAGCAGCAGGAGCGCATGGCTAAAGTAGACTACCTCTTCCAGCTGTACGTGCTCTGTCAGTCAACTTTTGACCCAGACGAGATGATTGGCCAGCAGTTCATCACGGGCGGAGCCCGCAACAACACTGGCTACAGCAACCCGGAAATAGACAAGCTCTTCCTACAAATGATTCAGGAGAACGACTTTGCCAAGAAGAAGGAGCTATTCTTCAAGGCCCAGGACATCATTGTCTTGCAGGACGTGGCCTACGCGCCCTTCACCCAGAGTAACGGTGTAACCTTTTGGTGGAAAAACCTGGGAGGCTACACCGTGGGAATGACTTCCTGGGGCTCGGCCGGCGCCTACCGGTTTGACCGCGTATGGCTGAAGAGTTCATAGCTGGCTACGTAGTGCGGCGCATGGAAATGGCAGGCTGCGCGGTATGGCCAGTTTGCCCTGGTGACTGTGAGGTTTAGCAAGACATGGCTAAGTACATAGTCCAGCGGTTGCTTCTCATAATACCCACCATCTTGCTCCTCACGTTGCTGGTGTTCGTGCTGATGCGTGTACTGCCGGGCGATGTAGTTCAGCTTATATTGGGCGACGACTCCGGTGGTTTCGTAAGCAAGGGCGGCAACATGAGCGCCGATGTGCTGAGGGAGCGGCTAGGACTCAATCAGCCTTTGCACATGCAGTACCTGACATGGCTCTGGGACATGGTAAGGGGCGACTTCGGGCGCTCCATTTACTCCAACACCCCTGTGATGGAAGACATACTGTTGCGCCTGCCCATCACCATCCAGCTCGCTCTGATGGGCACCATTCTGGGTATGTTGCTGGGCATACCCATGGGAATCCTGTCGGCGGTGTACCACAACTCGTGGATGGACAACCTGCTACGTTTCCAGAGCATCATGTTTCTGGCGGTTCCTAGCTTCTGGTTGGGGCTGGTGGTGATCCTGGCGGGATCTATCTGGTTCAACTATGTGCCACCCATAGGGCGCAACGTGCTGTGGGAGAACCCCATAGACAACCTGCTTCAGCTAATGTGGCCTGCGTTGATCCTGGGATCGTCCGGGATGGCCGTCAAAGCGCGCATGACCAGGTCAGCCATGCTCGAGGTGCTACGCGAGGACTACATCCGCACCGCCAGGTCTAAAGGGCTTGCAGAGCAGATTGTGATCATGCGCCACGCGCTAAAGAACGCCCTTATCCCGGTGGTAACCCTGAGTGGACTCACCTTTGCTAGCCTCATGGGTGGCACCGTGATCCTGGAGTCCATATTCGCCATCCCCGGAATGGGCCAGTTGTTCATATTGTCAATTCAGAGACAGGACTACACGGTCGTACAGAGCACGGTGGTTGTGTTCGCGCTGGTATTCATGCTTGTCAATCTGGTGGTGGACCTGACGTACGGATGGCTAGACCCACGGATCAGCTACTCTTAGGATTCTTGCCTCCACTAGAGGGGAGCCGGTTATGAGCAAAGAGCGGGCCGTGGAGCGGATCGGTATAGAGCCCCGGGTGGGACGACGGATTCAGCGCAGCCTGGCGGGGTTGGCTACCTTTGCCCGGCGGCAGCCCCTGGGTGCGATAGGCCTGGTCGTCATTGTGGCCAGCCTCCTGGCAGCGGTCTTGGCCAACTGGGTGGCGCCCTATGACCCCAACGTTGGAACGGCCGACGATCGCCTGGTGGGCCCCAGCGCCAAGTACTTTTTCGGCACCGACCACCAGGGAAGAGACCAGTTTAGCCGCATAGTCTACGGCACTCGGATCTCTCTAATGGTATCGTTCTTCTCCATCGCGCTGGGCACTGGGGGTGGCTATCTGCTGGGAATCATTAGTGGCTACATTGGAGGAAAGTTCGACATCCTTTTCCAGCGGGTAATGGACGCCATCCTTGCTTTCCCATCCCTACTGCTGGCCCTGGTTCTGGTGGCGGTCCTTTCGCCCGGGATTGATAAGGTGATCATCGCCATAGCCATCGCCTATACTCCGCGAGCGGCGCGCGTCAGCCGCGGAGTGGTGTTGTCACTGAAGGAGAATGTCTACGTGGACGCAGCCAGGGTTATCGGCGCGTCTCCCACGCGAATCATGCTGCGCCACGTCCTGCCTAACTCCCTGGCGCCTTTCCTTGTCCTGGCCTCCGTAGCGTTGGGCAGCGCCATCCTCACCGAGGCGGCCCTGAGCTACCTGGGCCTGGGCGTGCCGCCACCTCACTCATCCTGGGGCCAGATGATGTCTGGGGCTGCTCAGAGCTTTGCCACCATCGCGCCCTGGCTAATAATCTTCCCCGGCGTCGCCATTGCTGTGCTGGTGTTGGGGTTCAACCTCTTTGGCGACGCCCTACGCGACGTCTGGGACCCCAAGCTGCGCGGCCGCTAACCCTTGCCACGGGGCTTGCTAGCCCTGATCTCCATCCTTGCTAGCCAACGGCACCCCACGTGCTATAATCCAGCCGTAAAGCCTGGCAACCCGTTTGCGGCTGTCCAGGAGCGCCTGATGCCCGACACAGCAAGGAGGTGGTCATGGTCACGGCGAAGGGATACCCCAAAGAAGAGAAAGCCATGTTCCTGGAGATGATGCGCCGCATGCTGCGCATCCGCTACTTCGACGAAATGATTGTGGACATCGCACCCTGGCGGTCACCTAGCTTCTCATAAATGTCTAGCGCCGTCCGAAACCGCGCGTCGGCTTCGGCAACTACCGGGGCGATTGGAAGGCCAGGCAAAATATCTTGCAGCCGTTCGCCATCCGCAATTCGTTGCATCAAAGAGATCCCGTCACCAGCTTTTATCCCCTCGATGAACCAGGCCCGCACTCGCCCCATCGCGATGATGCCAAGTTCCCGCGTGGACGCCGCGAGCTTAGAGTTCTCGCCCAGCTCTTCGGCCAGAGCGGCTGCACGGCTGTAGGCTTCACTCGCGCCGGCGAAGTCTACTTCGGAGGCCGCAGGTATGTACCCCTCGCCCAGCTCACTCCGCAATATATCTTGTCCAACCTCTAAACAAGCGGCGAGTTCCGCACGTTTGTCCCCTTGGTTGACGGCCAACAAGCGAACGCAACGCGCGAGTTCAGCCGCGCCTTCATACTCTTGCCCTAGCCTTTGAGCCGCGGCCCGCCGCAGTGTGACGTCCATTTGAAGGCGGGCATCCCCAAGCGCCTCTGCCAAGGCTGCGAGTTGAGCCAGTCCTTCCAACCGCTGCGATGGACGCAGGAGCATACCAAGCGCGTCATCTTGCAGTTGGAGAAGGGCTACGCGTTCCTGAGGTGAGGACGCAATGGGCTGGGCGATGCCAACCAGACGTAGGACCTCTTCTGGAGCGCCAGCGCGTGCCGAATTACGGGCGGCTTCAGTGGACATCTCCACCGCAAGCTCAGTATGCCCAGCTGCCAGAGCGTGCTGGGCGATAAGAGGCAAACTCTCCGGTCTGGAACCAGCGCCCGCTGTAAGTAGTTGCATAACAGCTTCATGAAGGGCGCGGCGGCGGACTTGAGTAAGCGTTGTCACCACATATTCACGCACCCGTTCATGGGTAAACCGGTAGTCCGCAGCCGAGGAAGTGGAGTCCAGGTTCAAGAGGCCAGCCATAACAGCTGGAGCCAGCGCATCAGCCAGAAACTGAAATCAGGATATCATTCCCCTGGATTCGCACGTCGAACCGCTTCAAGTTTACGCGCGCCGGAGGGCCAGTTACTTCGCCTGTAGCCAGCTTGAAGCGGCTGCCGTGGCAACCACATTCAAGCTCTTCTCCATCCACCTCGCCATTATCTGCCAATTCACAACCGGCGTGAGTGCAAATGTTCGACAAAGCCACTATGGAGCTCCCAGTGTTGATAATGCAGACCTCTTCGTTTCCGACCTTGACGCACTTCAACTTGCCTGAGGACAGACCGTCCACGGTGGCGACCTTCACGTACCCTTTAGCCATTCTTTACCCTCCTCAAATAAGATGCCACAACCATGCTGAATGTGAACTCAAAACGTGCGCGGGACTGCTACTCTTGCAATCGCCCGTCAACAAACACCTGGCCTTCTCGGCCTGGACTCAGTGTAATCCGTAGCGCTGACCCAATAGCGGCCAAGTCCCGCCATATTTCCTGCTCGTGCTGTGCGCTGAGGTGAACCGGCACTATCGTAGGCAACCTGACGTTCTGCTGCAACGCTGCACTGAGTTGTTGCCCTAGAAGTCCTGGGGTAAGGTGGCCTGTCAACTTGGCTCGCGATTCCAAACGGTTAGGGAATGTCACGTCAACGAACAGTAGCTTTGGAGCAAGTTCGTCTTGAAGGATAGCCATTAGCTCGCCACCTGTATCCCCGGTAAACGCAATGCAACCACCGGACGAAGATTTCACTATGTAGCCGACCGCAGGGACCGGATGGAGCATGGAGATTGCCTTGGCCTGGTAGTCCAGGACTTGGAACGCCAACTGAGGCACGATGGGAACGAATCGGCACTTTGGAGGGGCGTTATTGAGACTTGTTGTGAGATCAGGGTATAGCTCGCCATCCATTAGGTGCCGGCGGACGCTCTCCAAAGTACCACGCAGGCCGAAAATCTCGATTACCTGTGGCGAATCAAGGATGGCTAGTACCATCATCGGAACATCTCTTGTGTGGTCAAAATGCTCGTGAGTGAGCAAAATGGTACGGACTCTGCTCACAGCATCTGCATTGAGAGCGCTTACCAAGCTTCCTGCATCTATGCCTAGTACACCGTCAATGACGCAACACGTGTGTCTGTCTTTTCCAATTTCGAGGTTGTGAGCACCTACTACCTGAACTTCCATCCCTCTCCTCAAGACAAGAATCTGAGACCAAGCCTCGTATTGTCCGCAAGATAGCAGATGCGCAACCGTCCTGTCTCTATTCAGAAATCCTATCATACCCCGAAAAGCGAGAGCCGCCAGCAGAATTGTACCTTACCACGTGGAAAACTGGCACCGATCAGACCATGTCATCCCTGCGTCAATCGAGTCCCCAAGGATTGGGGCGGCCCTCTATCCATTTGTTGGCTGGTGCTATGATATTCCCTGCTTGCCCATGCCAACGGCCCGCGGAACGATCTTGAAGGCTCCTGGGCAGCAAGCCAATCAGCAGATTCGATTATTGGTAGGGGATTGAGCCATGCCTGTTGACTATCTGATCATAGGTGGAGGACGCGCCGGAGATACTGCTGCGGCTACGCTTCGCAGGATGGGTGCAAAGGGCCGCGGTATCATAGTCTCCAGAGAGCAGGAGTATCCGTATTTTCGGTATGCGCTGACCAAGGAGTTCATCCAAGGGAAGCGGCAAAGGGCCAGGATGTTCCTCCATCCTCCAAAGTTCTACGACGACCAGGGGATAGAAATGAAGATTGGCGCAACAGCCGTCTCTTTAGACACTGGCAGGCGAACTGTTACGTTGGAAAGTGGGGAAGAGATCAGCTTTGAGAAGTTGCTACTGGCAACCGGGGCGTCGCCCCGTAAAATGCTGGTGCCCGGTTCAGAACTTCCTGGCGTCTACTATTTGCGCACCCTGGCCGACGCCGAGGCCATCCGCCAGGAGATCGCGCCTGGGCAGAAGGCGGTCATCGTTGGCGGTGGATTCATAGGTGCGGAGCTGGCTGCATCTCTCACGCAGGATGGAGTAGAGACCACCATCATTGACACTTCTCAGACGATATGGGCAAACCTATTTGGCCAAGCCATTGGCCGATTTTCCCATGAAGCTCTCCAAGAACGCGGTGTTACAGTGCTTGCCCCTGCCCATGTGCAAGGCATCGAAGGGGACGGCAAGGCCCAGAGGGTGGTGACACAAGAAGGGCAGGTCGCACCTAGTGACTTCGTTATAATTGGAATAGGGGCCGTGCCAGAGACAGGGCTGGCGCAAGCAGCGGGTTTGAAGGTTGACAACGGAATCGTTGTCAACGAATATCTAGAAACCAGTGAGCCTGGCATTTTTGCCGCCGGGGACAGCGCCAGTTTCTTCAGCCCGCTCTATGGAGCACAGATGCGAATTGAGCATTGGGATGTAGCCTACCAGCATGGAGTCACTGCGGCTCAAAACATGCTGGGCCAGAGCAAAGCCTTTGACCAGGTTCCTTCTTTCTTCTCAGGCATGTTTGACATATGGTTGGACTTCTTGGGGCACGCTCCTAAGTGGGACCAGTTGGATATTCGCAAGTTTGACCAGGGAAGATTCTCTGCCTTCTACAGTCAGCCCCCGCATATCAAAGGCGCTCTTCTGGTCAATAACGGCCAAGAGCTGCAGAAATGCAAAGAGCTGATAAGAAGGCAAGTAGCCATAGGTGACTTCGGCAGGCTAAGAGACACTTCCGTTGACCTAGCTAGCTACGTTACCCCATGACTGGCTTGCATTTGGATACTTGGCCGTCTCAGGCCAATGCCTTTCCAAAAGTCTTGAGCTGTCGATAGCCTTTGGAAAAGGCCTTGGTCTTGGCGGATCTTGCCCCAGTTTCTGATCCAACCCACGCGCGACTTTTGCGGGTCGTTCTACCCACCTCAACTGCCGCTGCAAACTCCTTACGCGCTCGGTGGTTGTAGGCAATCAGGGTGCGGATGTTTACAATAGGTGGTGGATATTGCGAAGCCGGTTAGACATGTCTCGAACAACTTTATAGGGAGAGCGATGTGAAGCTTTACTGGCGTGAACACAAGGCAGGGCTTGTTTTGGTGCTGGAACCCGGGCAGGGAGAGGAGCTGATTGTAGGCACCCTCAGGCGTACACGCACGGGGTATGATGCCCTGGCGCAATCACCAGGGTATGACCCAAGCCGTGCCAGAAGAGGTATCGGTGGGTTGGATGATGCTAAGGCATTTGTAGAGTCCTTCCGGCCTTGGGAGTTGCACAACGGCGGAAGTGAAATTGAAGTTGACCCACAAGTGCACCCTGCGCCGGAGTGAACAAACTCACTGGCAAGGCCAGGGACAAGTCCGGGCTGGGGCGGTGAGCTTTCGGGCACAGCATCCCTATTCGCCCGAGTCGGCCCTTGGCTAGCAATCTTCCCCGGCGGCGCAATAGCGTTAGTGGTCCTGGGGTTCAACCTCTGCGGGACATATGGGACACCAAGCTACGCGGCCGCTGGAAACGGCCCAGAGGGAGTAACATTAGTCCCTAATGGGCAAGCGACATATCACTACCACCTAGGTCCAGCTATCCCTATCGCTCCCAGCGCGTCCAGGCACTCCCGCAGCGACCTTGCGATAGCCGTAAAGATGGGCGTATCCCGCAGAGTATAGGAGCTGGACTTGGTCTCTCTAAGCTCCATCACCAGGTCCAGAAAATCCGACAGGCTGTTGGTCTCAAAGGCAAGCACAAACTCCTGGTCGTCAAGCCCAAAAGAGTAGCCGGTGTTGATGCGCACCGTGGGGTATTTGTGCCCCACTGCAAAGTGGGTGTCCATTATCTGCTGCCGCTCCTCCTTGGGCAGCGCGTACCAGGCCCGTGTCTTAACAAAGGGGTAGACGATGAGATATGGAGCGCCACCTGGCTTCACTGTCAGGCGGGTGCCCTCCTGCCCTTGGTGAACATGGTCATCCACGTACTGAGAGCGGTTGGTCATAGCCAGGTAAGAGTATGGTGTCTCCAGGTAGGGCGCTAGCCTGGTGCGATTAAGCATTATCGCCAGCTCCTGATGCTCCTCCAGGCTGCTACCGATGCACCACAGCAGCAGGTCGGCGTCGGCGCGCACACCCACCAAGCTATAGCTCCGGACCTGCATGTGCGCAGCCGCCTCCTCCACCACGGCGGCGAACTCGACCTTGCCCGCTTCACGCTCCCTTTCGTCCAGACGGCGCCATTCGGGCCTCACCCTATAGAAATTGTACTTGATCACCTGTCGGTGTGGCTTCGAAACCATAGGCCCTCCTTCCTGTCCACTGAAGAGCTTCCATGATAGCCTGGCTATCTCCACGGCGCAACCAGAAGCAAATAACCAGAGGACAGCCGCGCTTCCCTTCTCTCCACGTTCAGGTTAGAATATAAGTGTGTATTTCGCCTCACGCTACTTCGACGGTGTGTAACATATGCGTCCCCAGTGGCTGCGTAACACAATAATCTACCTGGTGGTGGCTTTAGCCATCATCATGGTCTTTTATACCTTTGTCTCTGGCCCGCGCAACAGCGGCGAGAAGTCCATCAGCTCCGTCATCAAGTTGGCCCAGGAAGGCCGTGTGGACAAAATCGCGCTGGAAGGGGACAACCTGACTGTCACCACCCGCGATGGACAGGTATTCACATCCCGCAAAGAGGCTGGAGCTAGCGTGGTGGATATGCTGCGCGAAGCAGGAGTCTCAACCGGCGAAGGTGCAGTTGATGTGCAGGTCAAGGGTACCAGCGGCCTCTCCAACATCTTTGGCCTGCTTCTCAACTTCCTGCCCTTGATCTTCTTTGGCGCCGTTCTGCTGTTCATGATGCGTCAAGCCCAAGGCAGCAACAACCAGACACTGAGCTTTGGCAGAAGCCGGGCCCGGATGTTCGTGGGAAACAAGCCCAGCGTTACATTCTCGGACGTAGCGGGAGTAGATGAAGCAAAGATAGAGCTTCAAGAGGTGGTGGAGTTCCTGAAGTATCCCGAACGGTTTGTAGCCATGGGAGCACGTATTCCCAGGGGCGTGCTACTGGTAGGGCCGCCAGGCACAGGTAAGACACTTCTGGCGAAGGCCGTAGCAGGAGAGGCGGCCGTGCCTTTCTTCTCCATCAGCGGCAGCGAGTTCGTGGAGATGTTCGTGGGCGTTGGCGCAGCCAGGGTGCGGGACCTGTTTGATCAGGCAAAGCGAAACGCCCCGTGCATAGTATTCGTGGATGAGGTTGACGCCGTGGGCCGGCACCGGGGCGCTGGACTTGGAGGCGGCCACGACGAACGGGAGCAGACGCTGAACCAGATCCTTGTAGAGATGGACGGGTTCGACTCCAGCACCAACGTCATCGTTATGGCCGCCACCAACCGGCCCGACATCCTTGACCCCGCCCTTCTGAGGCCGGGACGGTTCGACCGCCGGGTGGTCCTGGACCTGCCCGATGTCGTTGGCCGTGATGCAATTCTGAAAGTCCACTCCAAAGGCAAACCGTTCGCCCCCGACGTGGACCTGATGGTGGTCGCCAAAGAGACCCCCGGGTTCAGCGGAGCCGACCTGGCCAACCTGGTCAACGAGGCTGCAATCCTGGCGGCACGGCGCACCAAGAGCGCCATCACACTGAATGAGTTTGGCGAGGCCATAGACCGGGTGCTTCTGGGACCGGAGCGAAGGAGCCGCATTATCAGCCACCGGGAGAAGGAGTTCACAGCCTACCATGAAGCTGGCCACGCCCTGGTAGGCCACCTGCTCCCCCAGGCAGACCCAGTGCAAAAGGTTTCCATTGTGGCACGAGGGATGGCAGGAGGTTACACACGCTCCATTCCGCCGGAGGACCGCCACATTTTCACCAAGGCCCAATTCAAGGCCATGCTGGCCATGGCCCTAGGCGGACGCGTAGCTGAAGAGCTGATTTTCAACGAAACAACCACCGGAGCCAGCAACGACCTGGAAATGGCAACCCAGACAGCCCGCAACATGGTTACCCGCTATGGGATGAGCGAGAAGCTTGGACCTCGCACCTTTGGAAAGCGCGAAGAGCTCATATTCCTGGGGCGAGAGATCTCCGAGCAGCGCGACTACAGTGATACCATCGCCGAGGAGATAGACCAGGAGGTGCATAGCCTCATTCTGGAAGCCCAAAATACCGCCCGTCGCCTATTGATGGAGCACAAGGCCAAGCTGGTGCACCTGGCCCGCCACCTCATCACCCATGAGACAGTTGAGGGAGCGGACCTACAGAAGCTGTTCGAGTCTGAGGCCCCACCTCTGGAAGCAGAGCCTGCTCCCGCTCCCGCCGACTAGGCAAGGGATCGCGCAGGTGCCAAAGTAAGGCTAGGAGGTTGGCGCAGCCTCTTCCGGCTCCACGGGCCGCTCCCGGAAGTATATGCCCCAGCGCTGCATCAACTCCTTGACCTGGGGGTTCTGGAGTCCCGCCAGGTCCTTGAAAAAGCCCGCCAGCGCATGGGCGTGCAGATGCTCCTCATTGCACACCCAGCTTGCCGGGCCGGGGACTACGTAAAGAAGCCCGCTCTGGTGGGCGCACTGCAACTCTAAACGTTTGCCGCCGCGGTCGTGTTTGATAGTGATGCCATAGGGCATGGGCATGTCCTCCGGACTCTAGCAGGATGATGAAGAAACCCTTCGACCATCCCCCTGCCCCCCTTCCTCGCCAGGAAGGGGGTGAAATGTATATCTGGGGGTATCCCCCAGACCCCCACCAAAGGGGCTCCGCCCCTCTGGACTCCCCTTTTGCAGCAGTCTCCTAGGTGTTACGCTGATAGTATTGTACAATAGGTTGTCCTGTGCCCAGCAAGCGCCCTCTTCTCAACAGTGGGATTGGAGAATATAACAGCTCAAACGTTCCAAGGATGCCCAAGGATCAGAAGAATCCAGAGAACCCACTGAGAACAAGAGCCGCCCTCTCTTGGGAAATGCATGGCGATTCCAGGAAAATCCTGGTGACCTTTGAGAGGCGCTGGGGCCCGTTCCGCAACCATTACAGTAGAGAGGTACATTGACTATGCGTGTCATATTTCTAACCGACGTAGCAGGCAGCGGCCGCGCTGGCGAGGTCAAGGATGTCAAGGACGGCTACGCCCGTAACTTCCTGCTTCCCAAGAAGCTGGCTGTGGCAGCCACCCACGACCAGATGCAACGCATCGCTTCTATCAGCAAGGCTGGAGAGGTGCGCCGCCTGAAAGAGGAGCAGGACGCGCGCGCCCTGTCGGAACTCCTGTCCCAACTATCCCTTGTATTCACGGCAAACCTGGGGCCCACGGGCCGATTCTACGGCGCTATCACTTCCACCCAGGTGGCCGAAGAGCTGTCGCGCCTGGCGGGGCGGGCAATAGACCGCCGCTCCGTCCTCTTGGCAGAGCCAATCCACGAACCTGGTTCCTACCAGGCAGAGGTACGACTGGGACAGGGAATCTCTACGACCGTCAATTTCACGGCCCAGGGTCAATCCCAGCTTGCAGCAGTGCAGCAGCCGCCTGTAGAGGCGGCCCCGGCTGAAGCGGCGGTGGAAGTCCAGGAATCCAGCCCCGATGTACGTTGAACGTATCCCACCACATGATGAGGCCGCCGAGGAAGCAATCCTGGGGTCTATCCTCATAGACGGCGATGCCATCCTCCAGGTGGCTCCATTCCTGCGGCCCGAGGACTTCTACCGTGAACGGAACAGGTGGACATATGACGCCTGCCTGGCCCTCTTTCAGCGGGGCGAGGCAATCAACCAGGTAACCATCTCCCACGAACTGGCTGGCCAGGACAAGCTGGAGACCGCCGGCGGCCCCTCTTTCCTCAGTCACCTGGTAGCCAGCGTGCCAACCTCAGTGCACGCGGAGCATTACGCCCAGATCGTATCGCGCACCGCCACAATGCGGAACCTCATTGGCGCCGCCACTCACATCGCAGCCCTGGGGTACGAGCAAGACGCCGACCTGGATGGAACCCTCCGCCAAGCAGAAGAGCTGCTCTTTCGCGTGCGTTCTCGCCGCCAGAGCCGGGACTTCGTGCCTCTGCGGGAGGTTTTGGACCGGTACCTGGAGGAGAGCTCGGCCTTCCAGACGTCCACCGAACAGGGTGCAGGGCCTATTCCCACCGGTTTCGCCGACCTGGACCAGCTCCTGGGAGGCCTCCAGCGGTCAGACCTGGTTATCCTGGCGGCCCGGCCCAGCTTGGGCAAAAGCACCCTGGCCCTGGACATTGCTCGGAATGCCGCTGGCCAGGGCGCTGTCGTAGGGATCTTTAGCCTGGAGATGAGCCGGGAGCAGTTGGCCTATCGTCTGCTATCTGCAGAAGCCCAGGTGGACAGCCACCGGCTCCGCTTGGGCCTTATCACCGAACGTGAGCAGCAGCGCGTCATAAACGCCGTCGGTGCTCTTTCTGACCTACCAATCTACATTGACGACTCGCCCCTCCAGACCATAGTTGAAATCCGCAGCAAGGCCCGCCGGCTTCATATGGAGCACACCGTGGACTTGCTCATGGTGGACTACATCCAGCTAATGCAGGGAGCCGGTCGCCAGGACAACCGAGTGCAGGAGATGAGCGATATTTCCCGCTCCCTCAAAGGCGTTGCCAGGGACCTGAACGTGCCATGCCTGGCCATATCTCAGCTCAGCCGCGCGGTGGAGCAGCGACCCACCCACAGGCCCATGCTATCCGACCTGCGGGATAGCGGCAGCATAGAGCAGGACGCCGACGTTGTGGCTTTTATTTACAGGGACGACGTTTACACTAGCGAAGAGGATTGGGAACGCCAGCATCCCACTGAAGCCTATCCCAAGAACATCGCGGAGATCATAGTGGCCAAGCACCGGAACGGCCCGCTGGGAACCCTCAGCCTCTACTTCCGCGAGCAGTTCTCCCGCTTCGAGAACCTTGCTACTCAGGAGGCCACATAACATGGCCCAGGCCCAGGGCTTTACCCATGGGGAGCGGTATGCCCCCGTGCCTCTGTCCCTCCTGGGGCCACTGCTGCAAGAAATCAAATCCATATCCGAGCTCAAGTGCACTCTGCGCGTGCTAGGACTCGTTCACCAGCGGCGAAGCCAGCGCCTCTGGGTCACTCTGGCGGAGCTACTGGCCGACCCAATGCTGCTCAACGGCCTGGCCGGCGAGCCTGGCGGCGCCCAACTGGCCATACCACAAGGCATAGCGCAGGCAGTAGAACGAGGAACGTTGCTGCAACTCCAGCAGCGTCCAGCAGACCCTTCCTACACAATGCTTTTGGTAAACGACGAGCCAGGTCGTCAGGCCGCCATGCGGGTGCGAACAGAGAACGCCATACCCCAAAGCGAGATGCTCCCCCAGGGCGAATCCGAGCAGGTCAGGCCCAGCATCTTCTCCATTTACGAAGAGAACATAGGCCCCCTGACGCCGCTGCTAGCCGAGGAGCTGCAAGAGGCAGAAAGGTCATATCCCTGGCCCTGGATTCAGGAGGCATTCAAAAAAGCCGTAAGCCTCAATCATCGAAACTGGAGATACATTGCACGCATCCTTGAGCGTTGGAACACGGAAGGAAAGGACCATGGAGAGCCTTGGCGACATACTAAGAAGAGTGACCCTAAAGAATACCTACGGCGGTACTGATACCTCACCAGCTGAGGAGGATCCAAGAGCCGAGGAGTGCCCGCGCTGCGGAGGCCGAGGATGGGTCAGGGCCAACGTGCCACTGGGCCACCCCAGTTTTGGCAAGGCAGTGCCTTGCTCCTGCCAGGCCCAGGCCACCCAGGAGCAGCGAGTGTCCAGGCTACAGCGGTACAGCAACCTGGGAGCCTTGACCCGCCTCACTTTCCAGACACTGGATCCCCAGGGGCGCTCACCGGAACCCCATGTCCAACGCCGGTTCCAAGAGGCGTACCAGGCCGCGTTGGAGTATGCGGACCAGCCCATGGGCTGGCTGGTGTTGATAGGAGCCGTAGGATCTGGGAAAACACACCTGCTGGCCGCCATCGTCAACCGGTGCCTAGAGATGGGCGTCCCAGCCTTCTACATGTCCGTGCCTGACCTCCTGGACCATCTGCGCTCCACCTATGCGCCCAGCAGCGAGGTGGCCTACGACCAGCTGTTCGACCACGTTCGCAACGCTCCTGTATTGGCCCTAGACGACCTGGGCGCACATGCCACCACGCCCTGGGCACAGGAAAAGCTGAACCAGATATTGAACCACCGCTTCAACCGGCAGCTTCCTACCGCCGTAG
>SHYF01000020.1 GCA_009692985.1 Dehalococcoidia bacterium | reverse complement strand
ATGACCGTGTGGGAAGGGCCATTCTTATTCGCCCCGCTAGAGATGGTTGAGGAAGACCATCCAGGATAATGTCCACCTCCGCGCCAGAAGATATGTTCGCAAGCTCCAGGAGGCGAAAATTGGTTGCTCCTATAGCTGTGACTCCCCTGTCCACCAGGGCGCGACTGGATGCGGCGCCAACCTTTTCTGGCATCAGCAGCCGGAAGGATCCAGCGCCTTTCAGGAATACGCGTGATATGTCCAGCGACTCCCCTGTGTACGGGAGCTTATAGCCAAGAAGGATGCTGTGCTCTCCCGGTGGCACTGGTGTTGTCAGAGCAACGCCTCTATCCACCTGAAGTACCTGCCCCTCGGGCAGCTCGGCCTGCACATCCAGGTCAAATGCACCGGCGGGCAAAGGGAATCGGAGCAGGTCCATGACACTGCCTTGAGCTACGTTGGGGATAAACACCCGGTCTCCCTTGTTGGCAACCTGCAACGTCTCCAGGAGAGTGAGTGTGCGTGTGGCCGCGTCTGCGCCCAGCACCAGCATGACGTTGTTACGTATGGAGACAATCTCCAGGCTGGAAGTGGCCTCGTACACTGTTACGCGAACGTCGCTCAAGTTATCCTGGGACGACAACGCCACGGTGTAGCCGATACCCAAGTACACGACGGTAAGATGGTACGTGGCGCCATCCTGCACAAGCGCGCCATCAAAGGCAAAGTGTCCCATGGTGTCCGTCTTTGCGGTGATTTGCGAGGGCTGAGCACCTGCCTGGAACACATCCAGCACCACGGTCAGGCCCTGGGGCGTGATGGCACCTGCCGTGCCATTGACGACGTGGCCGGAGATGGTGGCGGTATCGTGCTGCTGGGCGTACACGGGGGCTACCCAGCCAACCAAGATGGACAGCGCCAATGCCGTGGCCAACATCTGAAGCATCCTAACAGGGTGATGAATAACTCTTTCGACCATCCCCCTAACCCCCTTCCTGGCCAGGAAGGGGGTGGAAAAGATATCTGGTAGATACCCCCAGACCCCCACCAGAGGGGAGAAGCCCCTCTGGACTCCCCTTTTCCAACAGCCTGCTAGCCATCCTTTGCCGCTCCAGAGAGAAGGGCCCCACAGGAAGAACACTGCTTCATACTATCGGTCGTCGAGCTTCCGCACTCATGACAGCGCTGCGCCTCCAAGTTAGGCCCGCCGGCGCTGCGGCGACTCTGAATCTCAGCTTCTAGCCTCTGGTCCAGCTCCTGGAGGCGCTCCTGCCGGTACAAGAGCCGCGCCGCTTGAAGACGATACTCTTGCAACCGCTTCTGATAGTCGGCCAGGAGTACATCCCCCAGGACGTAGTCGTTGTGCAATGTCCGGGCCTCCTGGTAGATGGCCTGCCGCTGCTGCGCTAGCTCTGAGATAGGGTCTGTGTACGCTGATAATCCGCCGCTCCGCTTCCTCAGCAGAGGGTGTCCGACTGCCCAAAGGCAGAGGACCGCCAGAGCCAATCCTATAGCCCAAGCCATCAGTCGCTCCCCGCGGGCGATAAGGCCATTCCAGCAGGCTCTGATGCTGCGGCCAGAGATAGCCTGGGCTGCGACCACAGAGACACCACAGTTCCAAGAATAAGTAGAGGGCCAGCTATCCACATCCACCAGACCAGCGGGTTCACCTGGATGCGAAAGGCCACCCGACCGTCCGCTAGCGATTCGCTGGATACGATGTACAGGTCTTCCACCGGCGTGGAGCGGATGGCGGCGCGTGTAGCGGCCGTGCGTTTGTCAGGGTAGTAGGCACGCCACACTGTCATGGGCCGGGCCTCTTCTCCGGACCGGGACGCCAGCACATCGTTGAAAAACTCTGTGCGGTCGAGCCTTTCCAGCGCACGGGATCCTACGAACTGAATTGTGTACTCTCCCACGGTGGCACTCTCGCCAGGCCCTAGGATAACGTCCTTCTGAACGCGGTAGAAGGTATAGCCTGTTATGCCCAGGGCAAGTACAACAATGGCCAGGTGGACTATGTACCCCCCGTACCGGGGCCGGTTGGCCGCAATGAGCCGCCCAAAGGCCAGAGCATAGTTCTCCCCCAGGCTGCGGCGCGCCATGGTCCCGCGCACCCACTCCCTGATTATGCCAGTGACGATGACGGAGCAAAGCCCGAAAGATGCTAGGGCAAAGGGCTTGCGGATGCCCAGCACAACAAGGACACCGAGGGTTGCCAGGGCCACCAGGGTGGGTGTCTGGAGGGCGTTTCGTAGAGTGGCAGCGGAGGCGTGACGCCACGGCAGAAGCGGCCCAACGCCCATGAGGAAGATCAGCGCCAGGAACAGGGGGCCGTTCACCTGGTTGTAGAAGGGCGCTCCCACTGTAATGGCGACGCCGCGGAACAACTGCGAGACCAGTGGGTATATCACGCCCCACAGTGTCACGCAGGCAATGCCCAGCAACAGCACGTTGTTTAGCAGGAAAGCAGCCTCCCGCGATAACATTGAGTCCAGCGAAGCCCTGCTGCTCAGGGCGTTGTACCGGAAGAAGAAGACCGTCAGAGAGAAAGCCAGGCCGACTCCCAGGAAACCCAGGAAGACCCACCCCATGGTGGATGAGGCGAATGAGTGCACCGACGGCACGGGGCCACCCCGGTTGATGAAGATGCCGAACAGCGCCAGGATAAAGGCAATGCTGATAAGGGCGATGTTCCACATGCGGAACATGCCGCGGCGCTTCTGCGCCATGATGGAGTGCAGGAAGGCCGTCAGGACCAGCCAGGGCATCAGAGCCACGTTTTCTATGGGGTCCCATCCCCAGTATCCGCCCCAGCCCAGGATGGTGTAGGCCCACCAGGCTCCCAGAAGCACGCCGCTGCCCAGGATAACCCACGCCAGCAGGCCCCATACCCGCATAGGTTCCACCCATTCGTCCCTCTGGCCTCCCGCCAGCAATGTACCCATGGCAATGGAGAACGGTACGGATACGCCAATAAGCCCAGTCATTATCATGGGCGGGTGAATGAACATTCCTGGATGCGTTAGGAGAGGGTTGATGCCCTGGCCGTCCGCCGGGACGAAAGGCAGCAGGTCAAAGGGGTTTGCCATCGTGACCAGCAACCCCATGAAAAAGGCCACAACACTCATGAGGATGGCGGTGGTATACGGCAGGGCCGCCGCCAGCGTCCGGCGCTCCACGGCTACCGTCACCGCCGCCGCCAGAGACAAGACAAGAGCGACGTACAGAAGAGAGCCTTCGTTGCCGGCGTAGAAGGCGACCCAGGTGTAAATTGGGTTCATGGCCAGGTTGCTGTGGGCAGCTACGTACTCTACCTGGAAGTCGTGCCGCAGGAACGCCTCCATCAGAGCTGCCGTGGCCACGCCCAGGGCTAACGGCACAAGGTAGGTGGAGCGCTGGGCGCTTTCCACGAGCGAAAAGCTATGCCGCAGCTTCCCCAGCACTGAGCCGATCACGGCATAGGCCGCAAGCATCAGCGCTATGTATAGGGCTACCGATCCTGTTTCGGCCATTACGTAGCTTTCCTGTTGGCTTTCCCTTGAGATGGACTCTGCTCCAGCAACTGGCTCATCTCTTCATCAACGCGGTACAGGTACGGCTCCAACTCATCATCCGTGAGCGGCGAGTCCCTAAGAGGAGCGGCCTCTGGACTGAGGCCGGAGGCGCTCGATTTATCGGCACTGGACCGCATGGCCCTCAACACCAGAAACAGGCCTGCTCCAAAGGCCGCCAGCCCCGCGCCAGGCACCAGCCAGACTATTAGGTTGGCCCCTTGCTTGGGCGGCGCTGCCAGCACGTCAACTCCAAACCTAGCGACGAAGTAGTCCAGAATCTGCTGCCGTGGCTCTCCCGCCGCCAGCTTTTCTCGGACTAGGGCGCGCATCTGCTTGGCCAGCACCACCTGGGACTGGTCTATGGTTTCACCGGGGCACACCGGACACATCAGGCTCTGGTCTATCTGCTGGGCCTGCTCTTCCAGTGAAAGTTCCTCGCCCTGGAACAGGCAAGCCGAGGCCGCCAGTGCAACGGCTATCAGCGCAGCACCCAATGCCAGTAAGCGACTGGTCTTTCCAAGAGTCACATGCATCCCTACTAGTATACAAGGAAATACATGGGGCAGTCAGCGGCAGAACAGGCCGGAAGACCAGGAAGACAACGACATTACAGAACCAGGGGTAGCCTTTCGGACAGGACAATTTCCGCCGGTGTCACGTTACACCTGTAGGCGTACACCTCTACGCCATGCTGGTGGGCCAGCCGAAGCGCTTTTCCAAAGGCGGGGTCCGCCGCGTCATTGGGAGCGAAGGCGCTGGCATCTTGGCGCTGTACCACAAACACGACAGAGCCACGCCATCCCTGCCCAACGGCGCGGGCCAGGACATCCACATGGCGCCGCCCACGGCTGGTGGGAGCGTCAGGGAAAAGTGCCACGCCATTCTCCGCCAAGGTGACTGACTTGACCTCCAAGTAGCAGCGGCGGCGGCCATTGCGGAGCAGCAGGTCTAGGCGAGAATCCTCCAACACCTGCTCTCGCAAAACCTCCTCGTAGCCTGCAAACTCAGGAAGCCTGGCACTCACCAGCGCCTCGTACACCAGGGTGCTGGGCAATCGGGCGTCGGCGGACACCAGGGCGTAGCCCAAGTCTACGAGGGAAAGATCGTAGAGCGTTTTGCGGCCCGGATGGGGGCCTACGGGAGTCAACAGCACTGGCCGGCCCGCCTGGAACAGCTCCCGGAGCCTGCCGGAGTTGGCAACGTAAACCAGCGTCTCCTGGCCCTGAATACGCACCAGGGCGGCGAACCGGTTCAGGCGGCTAATGAATGTTCCAGCGACCAGATGTGGGTGAAGTTTCACGGCGAGTAGATAGTAGACCATTCCAGCAGAGAAATAGGCATTCATCGTAGCAGTCGGCCTGGATAGGGCCAGCCGCCGCTCGTGTGGTTAGACAAGCTCACCACGAGCGGGGGTAAACAAATCCGCTCACCCTGAGCGGAGCCGAAGGGAAGGGAATGAGCGGCCAAAAGGACAAACTGTCCACCCACTCCCAAGAAAGCAGAACTTCCCAATTATTCGGCTTGCGGCAGTCCATCCGCAAGGCTACACTACGGACAAGGAGACTTTATGACCACTTTTCTTGAACGGTTGGACGCCGCGTGTGAGGCCCGCCAGAGCCTGGTGTGCGTTGGCCTGGATCCAGACCCGGCCCTGATGCCGGTTGAGGACGTGTTCTCCTTCAACAAGGCCATAGTTGACGTCACCCACGACCTGGTTTGCGCCTATAAACCCAACCTGGCGTTCTACGAGGCGTTAGGGCTCGACGGACTGCGCGCTCTGGAGCAGACAATCCAGCATATCCGGAAGGTGGCACCCACGGTCATATTGATAGGCGACGCTAAGCGCGGCGATGTAACAAACACGGCTGCTGCTTATGCCAAGGCAATGTTCGAAGTCTGGGACTTCGACGCCACAACTGTCAATGCCTACGGGGGGCGTGACTCGGTAGAACCTTTCTTCAAATACCGCGAAAAGGGTGTGTTGATTTGGTGCCGTTCCTCTAACCCTGGAGCTGGCGACTTTCAGGATGTGTCGCTATCCCTGGGCAATGCAACCAAAGCCTTCTATCAGCACATTGCTTCAAGTGCAGGGCAGTGGAATATCAACAAGAATATCGGACTGGTCGCAGGGGCGACTTATCCAAGCGAGCTCGGTATTATCCGAAAGATATGTCCAGAGTTGCCTATCCTGGCTCCAGGCATCGGCTCTCAGGCAGGGGACCTGGAGCAGTCGGTCCGCCTGGGTGTGGATGACCGGGGACGGCGCGCTATGATCAACTCCTCACGTGGCATCATCTACGCCTCCCGTGGACGGGACTTTGCGGAGGCGGCGCGCAATGCCACAATAAAGCTGCGAGATGCCATCAACGCCACCCTGGCATCGGAGGGCCGCGGATGGTGAGGGAGTACAGCATCCGGGGTGTCCTACGCCTCAGAAAGGTGCATCCGTGCGGCAGCTACCAGTGGCAGGTGGTACGCGTGGGGGCAGACATTGGCCTGCGCTGCCTGAGCTGCGGGCGTCGCGTCCTAATGCCGCGCAGCGTCCTGGAACAGAGGCTGGAAAGACACCAGGGCGTACCCGCCCCTGCTAAGGACTAGGTTTCGTTGACAGTCCGGACAGGTCGGGACTATTATGATTTGGCCGTCGGATTCTCTGGTTTTGAAGGAGGATTCATGCCGGAGATGGTGATCGACAGCATCCGCGTAAGCTTGATGAACTACCAGCGGGTAGTCATTCTCAAAGAGAAGGACTCTGACCGCTACCTGCCTATTTGGATAGGCCCCGCAGAGGCAGACGCCATCGCCGTCAAGCTCCAGGACGTATCTGTCCCCCGGCCTCTGACCCATGACCTGCTGGGGTCTGTCATCAAGTCACTGGGCGCCGGGTTGATTCACGTTACTGTTTGCGATTTGCAAAACGACACATTCTACGCAAGGCTGAGCCTGCGGCTGGACGGCAAGGTGGTGGAGGTGGACTCCCGCCCCAGCGACGCCATCGCTCTGGCGGTTCGCGCTGGCGTGCCTATCTACGTGGCGGACAGTGTGCTGAACAAAGCGGGCATCCTACTGGACGAGTCCGGAAAGCCGATACTACCCGAAGACAAGGCGGGAGCGACAAAGCCTGCCGAGGTCAGGGAGGAGGACCTGCGCCGGATGTCCGCCTTCACAGAGTTCATCAAGACACTGGACCTGGAAGACCTGGGCAAGGGCAAATAGCAGGCCATAGATTGGCCACCCACCACAGAATCGGTGCAGAGAAAACAGTCCGACTGCTCTGAGCCGGACTGTTTTTGTGTGGAAGTCAAGTTAGGCCGCGTTGACCCTCCCAAAGGCATGTGATAAAATGCGCAAAGTTTGGCGGCGGCCATGAGCAGGCGGGGAATAGCCCTGGCCCTCAGGTTTATGGGGTTGGGATGGTACATGGCCATAAGCATCATCTTTGGCATTGTAGGCGGATGGTGGCTTGACCGCTGGATTGGAACGAAACCCATTTTCACTATCCTGGGAGTGATAGCGGGCAGTGGTGTGGCGTTCTACGGTGTATACAAAATGATCTTGCCTCTGATGGGCAACAATGGGACCAACGAACCATGAGCAGGAGCAGTTGCCTTTGAGCGCTAGCGGTAAGAAGATGGTCAAGGTGCTGGCTGCCGGCGTGGTGGCGCTGTTCGTCTACGGCTTTGTTGTGGGCGCCATAGGCAGCGCAATCTTTGGAGGTGGTGAAAAGGGCGGCTTCCTGCCCAAGCCCGAGGTGCACTTGCCACCGCAGCCAGTGCTGGCCCAGGACGCCGAAGAGGCGGAACACGGCGGCCTGCCAGCGAAGTTCGTGCTCACCAACACCATCCTCTCATCATGGATCACCACACTGGTACTGATAACTGTGTTCTTCTTCGCAACGCGTAACAAGGACGCCAGCAAAGCGCCCAGGGGCCTGCAAAACCTGGTGGAGGCTGTGATCGTCATCATCTACGACTTCATAGAGAGCGTTGCAGGCAAAGACCTCACGCGCCGCCTCTTCCCTCTGATCGCCACTATCTTCCTGTTCGTAGTATCCAACGCCTGGATGGGGCTGCTGCCCATATATCCCAGCCTGGGGTTCAAGAATGAGCATGGCGAAATCGTGCGACACCTGCTGCGCCCTGCTGGGACCGACCTGAACATGCCAATGGCCCTGGCGCTGGTCTCCTTTGTTTTCGTAGAGTACTGGGGACTCCGCACCCTGGGCTGGAGCTACTTCGGCAAGTTCTTCCGCTTTGGAGCGTTGCTGCGTGCCCGCGGGCCAGGGGGCCTCTTCCAGGGCTTCATAGACATATTTGTGGGCTTGTTGGAGCTGCTGAGCGAGTTTGTACGCATCGTGAGCTTCACATTCCGGCTTTTTGGCAACATGACGGCGGGAGAGATACTCCTGCTGGTAACGGCCTTCCTTATACCGTTTGTGTTCTCCCTGCCCTTCTATGGGCTGGAACTTCTGGTAGGATTCATCCAGGCACTCATATTTGCAGGGCTGACACTGGTCTTTGTGACAATTGCGGTAATGCCGCACGAGGGTCATGAGGCTGAGGAGCACGGCTAGGGGCTTGCTAAGGAGGCACACGCCATGGACATCTTGGCATTCATTATTTGAATCATTGCGCTGGCAATAGCAGCAGCAAGCCTGGGTGTTGCTATGTATACCTTGTCCAGCCGCCAGGAGTAATAGGGACTTGGCTGAGCCAGGTTTTATTCAAACGTAAGGAATATTGAGGAGGTAAGACGATGGATGCAGAAGCAGCTAAGTTATTGGGAGCCGGCCTTGCCGTAGGGCTGGGCATGTTGGGGCCTGGAATCGGCATCGGCATTCTGGGCGCGGGAGCGCTGAACGCCATTGGTCGTAATCCAGAGGCGCGAGGCCCGATTCTGACCAACATGATCCTGGCCATCGCCTTTGCAGAGGCCTTGGGCATCTACGCTCTAATCGTAGCCGTCATATTGGCCCTTGTGGTATAAAGGCTGCTGCGGGCGACCAATGACGGAAACCTTTCTCATAGAGGTCGTATGGATAAGTTAGGCTTTCACTGGCCCAGCCTGGTGGTGTATCTGGTGAACTTCTCCATCCTGCTGGGCGTACTGTACGCGGTGGGATACAAACCTATTCTGAGAATGCTGGACCAGCGCTCGCAGCGCATCCGCGAAAGCCTGGAGCAGGCGGAGCGCATCCAGAAAGAGTCGGCGGAGCGCCAGGCGGCGATGCAGATTCAGCTTCAGGAGGCCCGCCGGGAGGGCCAGGCCCTCATCGAGCAGGCCAGGCAAGCCGCCGAGCAGTACCGCGAAGATGAGCGAGAAAAGGCACGGGCGCAGGCCAGCGCCTTTGTGGAGCGCGCCCGCGCGGACATACAGCGGGAGCGAGACAACGCCATTGAAGAGGTACGGAGTCAGTTCGCCGACCTGGCTATCACGGCTGCGGAACGGGTGATACGGCGCTCCCTGGACAGGGACGCCCACAAAGAGCTGATTGACCAGGTGCTGGAAGAGAGCAGCCAGTTCAGGCGGGAGTCGTAGAGAATGGCTAGACATCCCACTGCAAAGCGGTACGCTCTGGCCGCCTTTCAGATTGCCCGGGAGTCAGGGCATCTGGAGAGTTGGGCAAAAGACCTTGGGGCGGCCCAGCAAGCTATCCAGGACCCTACCCTGCGGGCGTACCTGGAGCTACCCAAGGTCACTATTGAGCGCAAGCTGGACAGCCTGCGAACGGCCCTGCCGGACGCGAACCCTCTGCTGCTGAATCTAATGGCTCTACTCACGACGCGCCGCTCCCTGGGACTTCTTCCACGCATAGTGGACGAGTATGAGAGCCTAATGGACGCGCACCTCAACCGTGAGCGAGCAGAGGTAGCGGCGGCCATTCCGCTGGAGCGCCAGCAGAGGGAAAGGCTGACGCAGCAGCTTCGCCAGTTGCTTGGCAAAGAGGTGATTCTCACCAGCCGGGTGGACGCGGAAGTCCTGGGTGGACTGGTGGCCCGGGTGGGCGACAGGATGATTGACGGAAGCGCGCGAGGAAGGCTATTGGCCTTGCGCAAGAGCCTGGCAGAGGTTAGGGGATAGAGTGAACACAAAGGGTTATCAGGATGTCATTCTGAGGAGCGAAGCGAGGAATCTTGCCTGCCCGCAAGAGACGTACGTGAATCAAGGCAAACAAGATTCTTCTTCGCTTCGCTCCTCAGAATGACAAAGAACCAGAGGTAAAATTATGACATCACGGGGACAGGACATCGCATCAGTAATAAAACGCCAGATCGAGGAGTTTGGCGGCGGCATAAGCATGGTGGATGTGGGAACCGTCACAGAGGTGGGCGACGGCATTGCCAGAATCCACGGCCTGGGCGGTGTCCAGTACACTGAGCTTCTACAGTTTCCCAACGACATTACTGGCATGGCGATGAACCTGGAGGAGGACAGCGTTGGCGCAGTGCTGCTGGGAGACGATGCCAAGATCAAAGAGGGAGACGAGGTCAGGGCCACTGGGCGCATCGCAGAAGTGCCCGTGGGCCAAGCTCTGATTGGAAGAGTGGTGGACGCCCTGGGCAGGCCGGTGGACGGCAAAGGCCCCATCCGCACAGAGAAGACGGGCCTTGTCGAGCGCGTGGCTCCCAACGTCGTTACTCGTCGGTCGGTCAACGTGCCGGTGCAAACCGGGATCAAAGCAATAGACGCAATGATACCAATAGGGCGCGGGCAGCGAGAGCTGATCATCGGCGACAGGTCCACGGGCAAGAGCGCCATCGCCCTGGACGCCATAATCAACCAGCGTGGCGGAAACCTCACCTGTATCTACGTGGCCATTGGCCAGCGGGTGGGAAAAGTGGCCCAGACGGTGGCGATCCTGGAGCAGAACGGTGCCATGGAGCACACCATTGTGGTCGCCGCCAACGCCTCTGATCCAGTGGCCCTGCAATACCTGGCACCGTACACCGGCTGCGCCATGGGCGAGGAATTCATGGAGCAGGGCAAGGACGCCCTTATAATCTACGACGACCTTTCCAAGCATGCGTGGGCCTATCGCCAGCTCTCCCTGCTGCTACGCCGGCCCCCTGGCCGAGAGGCTTATCCAGGCGACGTTTTCTACCTGCACAGCCGGCTCTTGGAGCGGGCAGCCCGCATGGACGATGCCCACGGCGGCGGCTCCCTGACGGCGCTGCCCATTATCGAGACCCAGGCCGGCGATGTGTCGGCGTACATCCCAACCAACGTAATCTCCATTACAGACGGCCAGATCTATCTGGAAACCGACCTGTTCAACGCCGGCACCCGGCCCGCCGTGAACGTTGGCCTTTCGGTGTCGCGAGTAGGCGGCTCGGCGCAGCGCCGTGCCATGCGCCGTGTGGCGGGGCGGCTGCGCCTGGACCTGGCACAGTACCGGGAGCTAGTGACATTTGCCCAGTTCGGCACATCCGACCTGGACGTGGCCACCCGGTCCCAGTTGGAGCGCGGCCAGCGCATCAGCGAGGTGCTGAAGCAGCCGCAGTACGCTCCCCTTTCTTTGGAGAAACAGGTCACAATCATGTACGCCGTCATCAACGGCCACATGGACGATGTGCCAATCAACAAAGTGTCTGACTGGGAAACCGCCTATCACCGGTACATGGAGACCAATCACCCCCCGATTCTGGAGAAGATTGCAACCACCTTTGACATGGACGAGGCAGCCGAGAAGGCTCTGGTGGATGCCATAAATGGCTTCAAGCAGACTGTTAAACTGGAGTAAAACGGATAAGTAACCCCGCCCATTTCCTTCGACAAGCTCAGGATGAGCGGGGCAAGAGAGCAGACAAAAAGGAGCACGCCTGTGTCATTAGTAGATGAAGCAATCAAGCACCTTAGTGGAAAGCGAGTCATAGTAGTCACCAGCCTGGAGAGCGACGGCTATCTCCAAGAGGTGGAAGGAATCCTGGAGGAGGGGGCCGATGGCTGCTTGGTGATCCGGCAGGAAGATGCCACTTCTGCCACAATCATCAACGCTGACTTCGTCGCCTGGATATACGAGGACACGGGCGAGGAAGACGAGGAGGAAGGGAAAGAGTAGAGGAGACCATAAACCAGGGGGCTATGTCAGCAACAGAATAACACAGCAGGCAGTTAGACAGGTGCTTCACCCCGATCCTTACCTTCCCCCTTTATGTGGGAAGGTAAGGATCGGGGTGAAGCAAGCGCCAACTTGATTAGCGCATGACCATAAGTCGGGGGTTTATGGGGGCGCTCCAACGCAGGAACTGAACGCCAAATGGCCAACATACGAATCATAAGACGCCGCATCCGCAGCGTACAGAACAGCGCCAAGATCACTAAGGCAATGCAGATGATAGCCGCATCCAAAATGCGGCGCGCCCAGCAGCTGACTCTTGCAGGCAGGCCCTACTCGGAGAAGATGCGCGACGTTCTGGCAGACCTGGCGGCGCAGCCTGCGGACGCGGAAGAGGTCCATCCCCTGCTGCGACACCGCGATGTGAAGCGAATAGAGGTGATCCACATAACGCCGGACCGCGGCCTATGCGGTGGCCTGAACTCCAACCTGAACCGCACCACGGGGCGGTTCATCCTGGAGCAGAACGTGCCAGTCAGCGTGGTGACAGTGGGTCGCAAGGGGCGGGACTTCATGGTGCGGTTTGGCCGGGAGGTGCGCGCCGTATTCACGGACCTGGGCGACCGGCCCCGCGTGGCGGATATTCTGCCCATAGCCCGCCTGGCCATAGATGACTACACCAGTGGCTACGCTGACCAGGTGCTTATTACATATGCGGACTTCGTCACCACAGCCGTTCAACGGCCGGTGATGCAAAAGCTTCTTCCCGTGGAGCCTGCTTCCTTGCCGCCAGGGCAAGCGACCGGCTATATCTACGAACCGCGCAGCCTGGAGGTGCTTGACGCCCTCTTGCCCCGGTTCGTGGAGATGCAACTGTATCACGCACTGCTGGAAAGCATAGCCAGCGAGCACTCGGCACGCATGGTGGCCATGCGCGCCGCCACGGACAACGCCCTGGATATGATTGACAGCCTGACGCTGATGCTGAACAAGGCCCGCCAGGAGAGCATCACCAGGGAGCTGCTGGACATCGTTGGCGGAGCGGCGGCGTTAGAGGGATAGCGATTGAAGCGAAATTCGGCGGCGTGGGACAAGGAACCAATACGCCTCTATCAAGCCAGTGATTCTTGAGAAGGTGAAACAGATATGGCACAAGGAACCAAAGGAAAAGTAGTGCAGGTGATGGGTACTGTGGTGGACGTGGAGTTCCCACCAGATTCGCTGCCTGGCCTGTATAACGCCGTGGAGCTGGACCTCAAAGGGCAGCGCCTGGTGCTGGAGGTGGAGCAGCACGTGGGGAACAACTGGGTGCGGTGTCTGGCCATGGGCGCTACCGATGGCCTGGCCCGTGGTATTGAGGTGGTGGACACAGGAAAGGCAATCTCCGTGCCCGTGGGCAGGCCCACCCTGGGACGGCTGTTCAACGTGGTGGGCGAGGCGCTGGACAACCTGGGCGACGTGGGCGCTGAGCAGCATTGGCCCATCCACCAGGATCCACCCCCCTTCGATGAGCAGGAGACCAGCACGGATATGCTTGAAACCGGCGTCAAGGTGATAGACCTGGTGGCCCCATTCACCAGAGGCGGAAAGATTGGGGCCTATGGCGGCGCTGGCGTGGGCAAAACGGTCATCATCCTGGAACTCATCAGGAACATCGCCATGGTGCACAAAGGTTTCTCCGTCTTCGCCGGCGTGGGCGAACGATCGCGCGAGGGCAACGACCTGTGGCACGAGATGCAGGAGTCGGGCGTCATCAAGAACACAGTAATGGTGTTCGGCCAGATGAACGAGCCGCCGGGCGTCCGGCTGCGAGTTGGTCTAACCGGCCTCACAATGGCAGAGTATTTCAGGGACGTGGAAGGCCAGAACGTGCTGCTGTTCATAGACAACATATATAGATACATCCTGGCGGGCATGGAGGTGTCCGCGCTTCTGGGCCGTATGCCTTCCGCCGTAGGCTACCAGCCCACCCTGGCCACGGAGATGGGCGAGCTTGAGGAGCGCATCACGTCCACCAAGAAAGGCTCAATCACATCCGTCCAGGCTATCTACGTGCCTGCCGATGACTACACAGACCCTGGGGTCGCCACCACCTTCGGCCATCTGGACGCTGTAATAGCACTGGAGCGGGCCATAGCGGAGCAGGGACTGTATCCCGCCGTGGACCCGCTGACATCCAACTCCCGCATCCTGAACCCAACCATCGTGGGAGAGGAGCACTACCAGGTGGCCCGTGGGTGCCAGCAGGTGCTCCAGCGGTACAAGGACTTACAAGACGTTATCGCCATCCTGGGAATGGAGGAGCTTTCCGAGGAGGATAAGCTCACTGTGTCCAGGGCTCGCAAGATACAGCGGTTCTTCTCCCAGCCCTTCTACGTGGCCGAGGCATTCACGGGTCGCCAGGGGCGGTACGTGGCAATCAAGGAGACTGTGCGCGGCTTCAAAGAGATTCTTGAAGGCAAGCACGACGACCTGCCAGAGCAGGCCTTCTACATGGTAGGCACCATTGACGAGGCTGTGGAGGCAGGACAGAAGCTGAAGGCGCAGACGAGGTAACGAAACCGATGCCCACAATGCAACTGGAAATCGTTACCGCTGAGCGACTGGTCTACTCCGACCAGGTGAACGGTGTTGTAGCGCCCGGGATCGAAGGAGATCTGGGTATCCTGCCCCACCATGCGCCGCTCCTGACAACTCTCCAGGCTGGAGAGTTGCGGATCATGAAAGAAGGCCAGCCGGACACCTACATGGCCATCAGCAGTGGGTTCCTGGAGGTGATGGCCAATCGTGTGGTGGTGCTGGCTGACACAGCAGAGCGCGCCGATGAGATAGACGAGGCCCGCGCCCAGGAGGCCGTGCACCGTACCCAGGAGCAGTTGGAGCACCGCGCCGCCGATGTTGACCTGGAGCGAGCCGTGGCCTCTATGCGCCGCGCTCAGACCCGATTGAAAGTCGTACGCCGTCGCCAGCGTCCGCCTACCACTGGGTGATCCTGTACCCCCCGCGCAGAAGGCGTTGCGTTTGCCCACGACGGGTGCCATTCATATCCGGCTTGTCCCCCTGCGCTTGCAGGTAGAAAGTCATGGACTGGAGAGCCAGGACCGGATCAATGCTGCGAACCTTGACCTGAGGCGGCACCTGGGTAGCTACAGGTGCATAGTTCAGAATGGCCTGTACGTTACAGCCCACTAGCTGGTCTACGACCCTCTGGGTCTCCGAGGCAGGCACGGCTACAATCGCAATTTGGATATCCGATGCCCGCAGGACCTCTTGAAGGCGATATATTGGCTGCACAACAATGTTGCCAATGGTCTGGCCCACCATCTGCGGATCGGCATCGAAGGCAGCGATGAGCTTGAACCCATCTGAGGCGAAACCAGGGTAGCCAAGAAGCGCCCTACCCAGGCGGCCAACGCCCACCAGAGCAACCTGCCACTCCCTGTCCAGGCCCATGATGCGCCGGAGCTCCTGTAAGAGGTAGCTCACAGAATATCCCCGGCCTTGCTTGCCGAACCGCCCGAAATAGCTGAGGTCCTTGCGTATCTGCGCGGGAGTCACCTGCACCTGGCGTCCCAGTTCTTGTGAGCTTACCACCTCCACTCCCTGCTGTCCTAGCTGCACCAGTGCCCGCAGATAGTGAGGCAGTCGCATTACCACCACCTCTGGTACCTCTTGTGTCCCGCCAGGCCGAGGGAAGCCTTCCGTCATCATGGCGTGATTGTAGTAACTTTCACAAACAACGTCAACAGTGAGAAACGGCATAGAGCCACCATGCTATACTATGCCCAGCCGGAGAACGACCATGAAGAAACGAGACCTGCTCTCCATCGCTGACCTGTTGCCCAAAGAGATCCAGGGACTCTTGAACCGGGCCAT
>SHYF01000019.1 GCA_009692985.1 Dehalococcoidia bacterium | reverse complement strand
CAGCTCCGCTGTAGTCCTCTTCCAACTGGACGTATTGGGGCAGCCGCACCATCACTGTCATGTTCTCCACACCCTCGGCGGTGAGCCTGTCGCCTATCAGGTTCATGATGGAGGTGGGCCCCTGATACCGCCCACGCCTCATGGAAGTGACACCCGGCAAAGCTGGGATTTCCTCTCCATCCAGAGTGGCCATGACAGGTAGAGGCCTGGTGTGGGGCACCGCATCGTACATGCCGCCGATGCGGCAATACCTGGCGCCATTGAATCGCTGGATCAAGGCTACTACCGAGTCAACGTACTCTTCCGCGTTGAGGTGAGGCTCCAGCAGGTTCAGGAAGAGGAAATCGAAATCTCCGGGCCCTTTGGCGTACCGGACGCTGACATTGGGGATGGTGGTGCGGCGCTGGTCCTCTACGTAAAACACCATGGGACGGTATCGCGTGAAGTCAAAGTAGGAGCCAGGGGTGACAAGGCTGCCCGCGTCCTGGGCAGCCAAATGCCGCTCCAGCCGAGCCAGGGTCAAGGTGCCGACGCCCCCTGCATCAAGCCACGGCCTCAAGGAAGCAACAACGTGAGGTTTCCTCAACACAGGAAACGGCTCGTGAATGTCAAATCCACCAATACGCGTCATCACTACCATCATGCCAAAGATATTGGCTTTTTGCAAGCCACCCTTGTCCACATCTTCACTCAGTTAAGGGCGGGTATTAACCATTGGCGCGCCTTGCGTCAGTGAACCCTGACGTGGCTTACCGTTCGCCAACGCCAAGCAAACCAAGCCACGACCCCTACTTCCTAGTGTAATGTCACCTAAGTCAGGATACATTAGGTGCACCCTTCCAAGGGCATATACCTCACCCCCTGTGTCCCCCTCTCCTGCAGGAGAGGGGGAGATGCGATATCTGGGGGACATCCCCAGACCCCCGGCGTGGGCTTCGCCCCCTGCACCTCCGAATAATGCTCTAATAGCGTGACGCTCCACTAGTCAAGGCAGCTCTTATGGGCCCCCTGAGTAGGTCTACGCGCTGCATCATGCCCTTCTGGGCCATGGATGGGTCCTGACTCACCAGGACGTGTGCCTTGCAATAGGCGTACAGAGCGTCGTAAATTACCATGCTCTTGTCCAGATTATCGGCGTCGCCCAGAGTGGACAGCATCATCCCTTCAGATAGAGCGTCCAGGCCTATGCCCTCCAAAGCCGCAACCTTATTACGGTCGTCTCCCCTGGTGATGGCATGGTGCACTCCCGAGGTGATGATCCTGGCCAACTCAGCCAGAGCTGGGTCGTCTAGCTTGTACTTGCGCAGGAACTTGTCAAAACAGGTGCCGTTCTCATCATGAGGGCCCAGCTCCACGCCAGGGAGGGCGTAGGGAATGGCATCCTTGGGCCGGCTGTCCTCCTTGCCGCGCGATACGAAATAGAACTCGGCCTTGGGGTCAATGAACCGCCGGATGAGCCAGGGACAGGCGACCCTATCCATGTGTATATGGTCTGAACTCACCCATTTCATCTCTTTAACCTCCGTAGTTTATGCCCAGTTACGGCCATAGGGTACATGCGACCGAGGGCAATGGCAAGAGGGGCGAGCGGTCCCATTTGCTTGAACCTGCCCAAAGGACGAACAAGGGCCGCGCCGCCTTTGTCATCCACCAACAGTTTGGTGGTAGAATAGCAGCCGCCCCCAAAGGGCATTGTCAGAACAGCACCATTTTACCAACAAGTTTCTTCCAAGCCGTCAGCAAAAGGAGCCAACGTAATGACCACACAGAAGATTCGCATAGGCATAGTGGGTGCGGGCGGAAATGTCAGGCTGCGCCACCTGCCCGGGTTCCGCGCCATCCAGGGCGTGGACCTCGTGGGCGTTTGCAACCGCACCCGGGAGTCCAGCCTGCGCGCAGCGGCCGAGTTCGGCATCCCCAAGGTATACAACACCTGGCTGGACATGGTAGAGGACGACGGCATAGATGCCATCTGTATCGGGACATGGCCCTATATGCACTGCTCTGTCACCCTGGCGGCCCTGGACAACGAAAAGCACGTGCTCACCGAGGCGCGCATGGCAATGGACGCCACGGAGGCTCACGCCATGCTGGAAACCGCCCGGGCGGCTCCTCACCTGGTCACTCAGGTGGTCCCATCTCCATTTACGTTCAAGGCTGACCAGACCATCCAGGAGATGGTGACCAGCGGCTATCTGGGCGAGCTGCTGGCGGTGGATATGCGAGTGACGCAACGCAACTTCGTGGATGTGGCTGGCCCATTGACTTGGCGGCAGGACAGGAACGTAAGTGGTTACAACATCATGATGATGGGTGTCTGGTACGAGGCAATGCAGCGCTGGATAGGCCCGGCCAGTAAGGTGATGGCCATGACCAAGACAGCCGTACTCCAGCGGCGGAACGCCGAGGGCCTTCTGCGGCCCGTGACGATACCCGACCACGTGGACATCCTTTGCCAGATGGCTTGTGGCGCTCAGGCGCACATGCATCTGAGCTCCGTGACGGGTCTGGCGCCCGGAGGTGAGGTGTGGCTGTACGGCACGGACGGCACATTGAAGCTGGACACTGAAACAATGAAGCTGTACGGGGGACGGCGCGGCGCTCCCCAGCTACGGGAGATCGAGATACCCCAGGAGAAACAGGGCTTCTGGAGGGTTGAGCAGGAGTTCATCAACGCCATCCGTGGCATCGAACCGGTGAAGTTCACAACCTTTGAGGCGGGCGTCCAGTACATGGAGTTCACCGAGGCGGTGACGCGCAGCGCCCAGAGTGGCGAGGCGATTTCGCTGCCGATGTGAAGATACGCGATGGCAAGGCGTGGCCGGGTGATAAGTAGCGATGTTAATGTACGACCCGATTTGTTTTTAATGTTATGTCTACTGTTTGTACGGGAGCCATAGCTGGGCAAGAAAAGTTCCACTGGGAAACGAATCCGATTTCTGGCAATGGCTGCCAAGGGAGCCTGAGGGACCGGCCTGCGGCGGACTGTCAGGCGTTTCTCTGGACACGATTCCAGAATTCCAGTTCTCTATTCAGGAGACGTTCTATGTAAGCGTCGTCTCGCTCGACAGGCAGCAACAATTCTGGGTGGCCAGGCCAGTAACACCAAAAGTCGAGCGAATCAAGACCGGTTACCGCCAGGATATGCTGCGTCTGACCGTAGTAATAATCGGGGATGGAACGAGATTGTGAGACTCTACGATAGACAGAATCACCGCATTTGATTTCGACTACAGCATCATGGTTGGCGGCGAAGCCATCGAGACTCGCGCGTAGCCAGTCGTATCGAGTGCTTTGAACACAAGCGGGCCTCACATCCCTTCCAGTTTTGGCGATGTAGCGCTTGCGAGCTTCGGGCTCAAGCCGCGTGCCCATAGCCATAGCTTCATTTTGGAAAGAGTCTCGTGCTGGTCCACGCTTCTCTTGGAGTAGTTGTGCGGCACTATTGAAGCGATTCTCACCCATGACTGTCGAAGCGTCAGACGCCCCAATCCCTTTGTGACGCCACTCCAGCCATTTGCGCGTTCCTTGTTGGAGTTCAACGATGATGAAAGGACTATTCATGGGCCTAGACTCACCGCTATGTATAACCGCCATTGGACATATCAGCGACTGCCTCATCAAAGGTGCGAGAGAACTTGCCCCTCAATTGACGACACTCCGCCACGGGACCGTTTCATCTCGACTCCAGATCCGCCTCCACCGAGGGGCTACGTTCCACCATGTCATCCACATTCCAACTGGCCAAGCGTGTTTCCAGGGCTTTCATCCTTTGAAAAAGAGCCCGCCGCCTGGCCTTGTCCGTCATAGGCGTTGCCTTGCCGGGCACATCGCGCTTCAGGCTCTGCTTCAGGTGAATGATGAGTCAGGGTTTGCCAGCAAATTCGCGTACCAGCCCCGCCGGCCTGGTCTGCCGGTGAGGTAAAGCCGCCCATCTGTCACATGAAATGCCAACTCTTTGCGGTACTGCCTTCCGGTCTTGCGTCCTGTGGTGGTGATGTCTATGAGCGTGTCGTGCGCCAAAGCCTGCTGAACACCTTGGTCCATCTTAGTCTACCTCTACGCTGGCTGAAACTGTTGGACTATTCGAGGATTAAGTCAACACCCTATTTGCCACCAGAAGTATGCTTTACCGCTACAAGCAGGTCTATGATCAGAAAAAGGCCGCGCCGCCGTTCACGTGGAGGGTGTGGCCAGTGATAAAGCCGCAGTCGTCGGAGACAAGGAAGAGGCAGGCCGCGGCGATCTCGTCCACCGTACCCAATCGCCCTAGAGGTATTTTGGAGGTGTCGGCCATGTTGCGGCCGGGATACCATGAGAGGTCACGGCTGGTATCTACGTTGCCTGGCGACACCACGTTAACCCTAATGTTGTGGGTGGCAAACTCCGCCGCCAGGCTCCGGGCCATCCCTACCAGTCCCATCTTGGCGGCCGACACATGCGCCTGCTGAGGGGCGCCTGTCATTGCGTTGTTCCCCGTGAAATACAGGATGCGGCCGTACCGGTTCTTCACCATGGAATGGATTACGGCGCTGGTGCAGTAAAAGGCCCCATCCAACACCACCCCCAGGACCTGCTCCCAGTCGCCCAGAGTCAGCTCAGTGAATGGCTTGTGAGGCCGGATGGCGGCGGCGTTGATAAGGATATCGATTTTCCCAAACTGGGTCATGGCCATGTTGACCATGCTGTCCACCTGCTCCTTGTTGGACACATCGGCCAGGACGGGCAGGGCCTTAACCCCCAGGGCCCGGGCCTCCGCCGCCACTGACTCGGCCTCCGCCCGGTTCTCCCTGGTGTTGACCACTACGTTGGCTCCCTCACTGGCCAGCTTCAATAGCGTGGCCCGGCCAATGTTCCGGCCAGAGCCGGTCACCAGGGCTACCTTCCCTTCCAGTTTCCCCATGGAATGCGCCCTCATTATGATAATTCCCTGCTAAGCCGGTTCAAAAAGTGGCAATGATACTCCACCCTGGCCCTGGTCTTCCCACCGGACCTTGACCTTCATGCCGCACTTTATGTCCTTGACAGAGTCTTTTACGCCAACCACGGTGGACATTATTCGGAACCCTTCGTCCAGATCAATGTAGGCCACTGGATATGCCCCCAGATCCTTGAAGGAAGGGTGCCGGCTCTGCATGATGACGCTGACGGTGTACACGGCCCCCCTGCCCTTGGATTCGTGCAAGGACAGATTCAATGAGCCGCAGTGGGTGCAATGGGTGCGCGGATAGAAGACAACGCCGTGGCAGGAGTTGCACGTCTGGTAAACCAGCTTGTGCTGCTTGGTTGCCTCCCAGAAGTGGTGGCTATCCTGCTCTGGGAAGCGCGGCTGAGGTCTTAGAGTTCGCTGGGTTGTCATGGCATCTCACTCCTTTTAGACTAGACCGTTGGCAGAATGACGACAACATTTTCGACCGTCACCCTACCCCCTTTCCTTCGGCTGGCTCAGGACAGGCTCTGGCCAGGAAGAGGGATGAAAAGAATATCTATGGGACACCCCCATACCCCCGCCAGGAAGGGCTTCGCCCTCCCTGGACTCTCCTGAAACTGCGACTTCATCAGAGCTAATCCTAGATTCAGTCGGCGGCAAGAATCGTGACGCCCGTTGCGTGGCGCGCCCCCAACTGGCCGCCGTTGCCCACTGCCACCGCCAGCTTGGGATTCCTGGCCTGGGATGTGGACTCGCCACGGAGCTGCCGGGTGGCTTCCAGCAGCAGGAAGATGCCTCTCATGCCCGGATGGTTGGATGAAAGGCCACCGCCATCTGTGTTCATCACGGGTTTGAGGTGGCCGTCGAAATGGAGGCGGCCTTTCTCGCTCACGAACGCGCCCCCTTCTCCCTTCCTGCAAAAGCCCAGGTCCTCAATCATGCACATGACTGTTATGGTGAACGAGTCGTAGGCCATCAGAACATCCACCTCGGATGGCTTGATTCCGGCTTCTCCAAAGGCTATGGGGCCCGACTGAGCGCCGGCGCTGACAGTAATGTCGCCACCGTTCTCGCGGTACTTGGTGGCCTCTCCTGTGCCGATGATCCACACCGGCTTCTTTCTGGCGTTGCGCGCCGCAGCCGCCGAGGCTATTACCACAGCGCCTCCGCCATCAGAGACCATGCAGCATTCCAGAAGGTGGAGAGGCGAGGCAATCAGGCGGGACTCCATCACGTCGTCCACTGTGATCTCTTTCACGCCCACAAACTCCAGGTCCGTCATTGCTTTCACCGCCTCCGGATTGCGCATGGCGTGGCGACGGGTGACCACAGATATGTTGGCGAACTGCTCTTCGGTGGTGCCGTACTGGAACATGTGGCGCTGCTTGACCATGGCATATCCAGCTATGAGCGTCATGCCCCAGGTATCTTCCATGTTGCCGAAGAGCGTTGGAATGCCGGCGCCCCCGGGCCCCGCCGTTCCTATGGCCCTTCGCTCGGAGTGAGAGATAGACCCGTAGGTCAGCAGGGCAACGTTACACTTGCCTGCCGCAATGGCTGCCCTGGCGTGGTTGGCCTGGAACTCGAAGGAGGAGCCGCCCACATTGGTGGAATCAATGTAGGTGGGCTTCAGGCCCAAGTACTCGGAGATGCCCAGGCCTCCGCCGCCTGGCGCTTCGCCGGCGTCGAAGACGCCGTCCACGTCCTTCCAGCTAAACCCAGCATCCTCCAGTGCCTTGGACGCGCTGTGGGCCTTGATCTGTATGGCGCTGACGCCAGGCCCTACTACGCGCAGGGGGTATTCGTGGATGCCTACAATAGCCGCATCTCTACGCTGAGGCATTGGTATCTTCCTCCACCTGAGATTGCCTGGCCACCGTGACTGCCAGGCTTGCGTGGAAGATAGCACTGCCGTCTAGTGGCCGTCAAGCTATGGTTCGGCCACTAGACGGCAGCGCCACTGGATAGGTTGACAGCAGGGCAGGACACTCTTACGATGCCAGTAACAACACCGGTTGGGAGAAAAAGTTGGCATTGGATATGATTACACTATGCGCATAGGCATACTTTCCGACACTCATTTGCCGGAGACCATCCGAGGACTGGATGACCTTGGGCCGGAACCTGCCAGCTTCTTTTCTACAGTGGACCTTATCCTCCACAGCGGCGACCTCACATCGCCTCTGGTCCTGGACTGGCTCGAGCAGTTCGCGCCGGTCCTCTGCTCCACCGGCAACAACGACCCTATCCCGGACCGTCGTTGCCTGGACGTGCAGATGGTGGAAGCCGAGGGTTGGCGCATAGGCATGGTCCACAGCCTTGGCCCACCTAGCAGGTCAATGGAGCATATCCAAAAGGCATTCCCGTCGCCCGTGGATATAATGATTTCGGGCCACACCCATTATGAGGCGTTGGAGTACCGCGACGGCGTATTGCTACTGAACAGCGGCAGCATCACGTTCCCACATAACAAGAACCTGAGGCTGGGCACTGTTGGACTGCTGGAACTGACTTCCAAAGGAATCCACGCCGAAGTTGTTGCCCTTGGCAACAGTCCGGGGAGACCCAATCCTGGCAAGGGGATGGCGCTAGATATATAGTAAAGATGTCGCAACTCCGGTCGTATGGCTAGACCCTCCGGTAGGCTGCTGAAAAAAAGAGGAGTCCAGAGGGGCAAAGCCCCTCTGGCAGGGGACTGGGTGTGTCCCCCGTAGGGGCGCAAGGCCTTGCGCCATTTCCCACCCCTTCCTGTCCAGAGCTTGTCCTTGAGCGTAGCGAAGGAAAGGGGGTTAGGGGAATGGTCGAGCTATCGAAGGAAACGAGCGAGGCCAAACACAAGTCACAAGTAAGAGGAGGAGGAAACAATGGCAACCAGCAACCGTTTGCGAATCGGACTCATTGGGGCCACCGGCAGGTGGGGGCCATCGGCCCACATACCGGCCATTCAGCAGATGCCGGAGACGGAGCTTTACGCTGTCTGTACCGCCCACGACAATACGGCGCGGGCCGCAGCCCAGAAGTACAGCGTTGAGCTTGCGTACAGCGATGACAAGACCATGGACGCAAATCCACAAGTGGAAGCGGTGGGCGTGTCGGTGCGCGTGCCCACCCACTATGTACTCACCAAGAATGCCCTGGAAGCAGGCAAGCACGTCTACTGCGAGTGGCCTCTGGGCGCCAACTTAAAGGAGGCCCAGGAGCTGGCTGCGCTGGCCCGCAAGATGAAGGTGCATACCATGGTGGGCCTGCAACGGCGCGCCTCGCCGGTGTATCTGCGCCTGACGGAGCTGGTGAAGGAGGGATACGTCGGTCAGGTGCTTTCGGTCAACCTGGTGCAGATGGGCGGCGGCGTGCTGAATCGAACGTCGGACCGCACGTGGCAGCGGGACGCAGCGCTGGGCGCCAACACACTGACCATTAGCTTCGGACACGCCTTTGACGCCGTATGCATGGTAGCAGGCGAGCTCACCGAAGTGTCGGCTGTTGTCAGCACCCAGGTTCCCCAGTGGTACGAGACAGACACAAAGAAGCACGTGGATGTGACCGCCCCGGACAACATCATGATCGCCGGTAGGCTTGAAGGCGGCGCGGTAGTCAACGCTAACGTAGGTGTCCATCCGTATCATGGCAGCGGCTTCAAGATGGAGGTTTACGGCAAAGATGGCACGCTAGCCCTGGTTGGCAGCGGGGGCGCCGGGGATCAACTGCGAATCATGGGCGGTCGCAAGGACGACAAGGCAATGCAAGAACTGCCAGTGCCGGACCGCCTCAAGTGGGTGCCGCAAGAGGTGCAGAACGCTGGCCCTGCCTATGACGTAGGCCAGATGTGGGTCAATTTCGCCAAGGCGATTCGCACCAACACCAAGATTGATCCTGACTTTGACCACGCCGTGCGCCGCCACAGGATGCTGGATGCTATCCAAAAGGCTTCAGACACAGGGCAGCGGCAGCGGGTTTCGTAGGGGAACAACAAGGCAGATCATCCCGCCAAAACACGTACACGCATCCATGTCATTCTGAGGGAATCCCGATGAATTGGGACTCAGAATGACATTGGAGCCTTAGCATTACTTTGTCTTTCGTGACCTCAATGGAACACCACTAAAAGCATGGAGCACCATACGATGACGATGCCTCTTTCCGGCGTGCGTGTGCTGGACCTCACCCAGGTGCTGGCCGGCCCCTTCGGCTCCCGCACCCTGGCAGACCTGGGTGCAGAGGTAATCAAGGTGGAGAGCCCTGGGGTCGGAGATAGCACCCGGCGCTCTCTGGCCTTTGCCCTCAACGGGGAGAGCTTCTACTTCTTGGGGATGAACCGCAACAAGAAGGGCATCACACTGAACCTGAAATCGCCCAGGGGCCAGCACATCTTCCATGAGCTAGCCCGCAAGAGCGACGTTGTGTTCAGCAACTTCCGCCCAGGCGTGGTGGCAGAGCTTGGCATTGACTACCAGACACTGCGCAAGGTCAACCCGCGAATCATCTGCTGCGCCATCTCCGGCTTTGGCTCCACCGGGCCGGAGGCGGACCGTCCGGCCTTCGACCCCATCCTCCAGGGCATGGGTGGAGTGATGAGCATGACCGGTGAGCCTGGCGGCAGACCTATGATGGTGGGGTTTCCAATAGCCGACCTGGTGGGAGGCCACGTGGCCATCCAGGGCATCATGGCGGCACTATACGCCCGGGAGCGCACAGGGGAGGGACAGGAGATAGACATCAGCCTGTTTGACGTGCAGCTTCACCTCCAGGGCCACATCGGTCAGTACTACCTGGCCTCGGGAGAGGTGCTGGAACCCCTGGGGTCATACCTGCACATCAACGTCCCGGCGGGTAGCTTCAGGACACGCTCTGGGTACATCATCGTCAGTTGCAGCACTCAGAAGTTCTACGAAAACCTGGTGCCAGTCCTGTCGCAAATCGAGGGGTTCGGATTCCTGGCGTCGGACACCAGGTTCACTCTCAACGTGGATAGGGTGAAGCACAAGACGGAGCTTATCGATATCCTGGAGCGAGCGTTCCAGACCAGGACAACAGAGGAGTGGCTGCCAATCCTGGCAGCCGCCGATGTGCCCGCCGGGCCTGTGCTGACCATAGACCAGGCGTTGGGCAGCCCCCAGGCGCAGCACCGGCACATGGTGGTGGAGGCTGAGCACCCGGTGGCCGGCACTTACAAGATGGCCGGGAACCCGGTGAAAATGTCCCAGATTCAGGAGGAGACATTCCTGCCAGCGCCAATGCTGGGCCAGCATACGGAAGAGGTGCTTTCCAACCTGTTGGGCTACACCACAGCGCAGGTGATAGCCTTGCGGAAGGATGGGGTGGTGTAGAGGACGCCTGTAGCATGCAGCATGATGCATGGCGGTATGGCCATCAATTCAGCAGGACACATTGCTCCGCTCGTATGGTGCGACAGGCTCACCACGAGCGGAGCAATAATCCCGCTCTTCCTGAACTAGCCTGCCCTGAGCGAAGCCGAAGGGAAGGAAATGAGCGGGCTAGACCTTCAACACACTGACAGCTTAGTGTGATTCCTCCTCTGGATAGCCAGTGAAGCCCATCGCGCCCTGCTCCTCTTCGCTTGCCTCCGGCGCGGACGCCTGCGCCACGACTTTGAGGCTCCGCTGATAGGAAGCCGCCGGGTCCTTGCCAGCGGTGACTATGGAAACAATGATCTCCCGAGCGCCAAAGGACAGAATCTCCTGCAACCTCCTCCTGACTCGGACCCCGTTGCCAGACAGGACAACGGCGTCGAGCATCTGATTGCTCCATGCCTTCGTCTGGGCCACCTCTGGGTACCCGGCATCCACGAACATCTGAGTGTAGAACGGGTTGGCTGGGTACGTGCCCAGCTGCTCTCTGGCGGCTGTCCGCACCTCTGCAATGTTTTCATTCACACACACCACCACGTGGGCGACCAAAGATGGAGTCGGGCGATTCGTCTTTTTCGCGCCAGCCTCGATGGCAGGGATAGCTACATCGCGCAGGTATGCACCTGGACACACCCAGGAGATAGCGCCATCGGCCTCGGAGCCACAAAGCTCGAAGGAGCCACGCTGCAGCGCAGATGCCATCACCGGGACATCCAGGGCTACTCCTGTACGGGCGTGGGCCTTGTAATACTTCCCATCAAAGTCCACTTCGCCTTTCTGGATCAGCGCCTTCAATATCTTGATGTACTCGCGCAGATGGCCCAGAGGCGCATTCCACTCCACTCCAAAGGTCATTTCCATGCCAGCCCTGTGGCCGGGACCTACACCCAGGCAGAACCGGCCGGGCGCCAGGTCCGCCAGGACACGCACCTGCTGGGCCACGGCAACAGGGTGACGGGACCACGTTTGTGTAATGCTGGTGCCAAGAAGGATAGTCTTGGTCTGCACCGCAGCGGCGGCAAAAAGGGTAAGTGCATCGCGCCCAGCGCCTCCACCTGTCAACCAAGCTGCGGGGATGCCCGCCTGCTCCGCCTGACGTATCCGCTCCAGCACCTCGGCGGTGGTCTGTCCAGTGATGGCTAGTCCGATAAGGTTTGTTCTGTCCACGACTCTGCTCCTCCTTGGAAGAAAGACGTTACGAAAACCAGTATGCCATCCACCATTATAGTGCAGTCGGGCCTCCTGACAATATGGTATTCTTTGTCTGATCGGGAATCCGACCGAGTGAGCCTGGTTATCAGTCCGCTCGAATGGTTCGACATGCTCACGATGAGCGGAGCAATGAAGGAACTGGCAGGTTGCTGAAAATGGAAAGTCCAGCGGGGCTAAGCCCCGGAGCCTGCCATGAGCGGAGCTGAGGGGGTGGGGGTCTGGGGGTATCCCCCAGATATACTTTTCACCCCCTTCCTGGCCAGAGCCCGTCCTGAGTAAGCCGAGGAAAGGGGGCAGCGGGATGGTCGGAATCGGTTTTTCCGCACCCTGTTAGGTTTGAAATGCTGGAAGAGAAAGTGCATCAATACATAGCCCAGGCCCTATTCCAACAGGCCACGGCGCTTTACGGCCCGGAGCGCGCCGACGCCATACGCTCCTACCTGGAGCAGATGGCCGCGCACCTGTGGCTCCTTTCCACCAAGCCACCGCATCGGGAAGTGGAACCCTGGTTCTTTATGTAAAGAGACCACACTATGCAACAGTGGAACCTGACAGTGGCCCAGGCATCCAGTATGATCCGCAGCGGCGAGCTTTCACCGGTCGCGCTGATAGAATCGCTGCTGGAACGCGTCCGCCGGCTGGAGCCGTCGCTCAAGGCGTGGGTCACGCTTGATGCAGAGTTAGCGCTGGCAGCGGCCAGGAGTTCGGAAATGGAGTTGAAAAGCCACGGCCCGCAAGGCCCCCTTCACGGGATACCCGTTGGCATCAAAGACATCTACTACACCAAGGGCATCCCGACCACCGCCTGCGCGCCCCAGTACGCCAGTTTTGTACCCACCTACGATGCCAGCAGCGTGGCGCGGCTCAAGGCGGCCGGCGCCATCATACTGGGCAAGGCAGTCACCACCCAGTTCGCCGCCACCGACCCATCACCCACATTCAACCCGTGGAATCCGGCCCACACTCCCGGCGGCTCCAGCAGCGGCTCGGCTGTGGCAGTGGCCAGCCGCATGTGCCCGGCGGCGCTTGGGTCGCAGACCGTGGGTTCCACGCTCCGTCCCGCCGCATACAACGGCATCGTGGGGTTCAAGCCCACCTACGGGCGGGTAAGCAAGTACGGCATCATCCCCCTGGCCTGGTCGCTGGACACAGTGGGCATCCTGGCGCGCAGCGTTGAGGACGCCGCCCTTCTGCTCCAGGTCATGGCAGGACACGACGACCAGGACCCAAGCTCCTCTACTCTGCCGGTGGACGACTACGTGGGCGCGGTGGCTAAACCAGTGACGCCGCCAAGGATCGGCCTGGTGAGGGAGTTCTTCTACGAGCACGCCACGGAGGAGGTGCGACGCCACACTGACCAGGTGGTGGCCCGCCTTCGCCAGGCAGGGGCCACCGTCCAGGATGTCCGGCTTCCAGAGAGCTTCCACGTCCACGAGGCGGCGCGGAACGTGGTGTTCGCGGTGGAGGCCGCAGTTTTCCACCAGCAGATGTTCGCCGAAGACCCAAACTCCTACGGCCCCCTGCTGCGCCGCCTGATAGAAGCTGGCAGCCTCATTCCAGGGGTAAGCTACCTTCAGGCACAACGGGTGCGACGGCAGTTCCGCACGGAAATGGATGCGCTGCTGGCGGAGGTGGATGTTCTGCTCACGCCGGCCACGCCATCGCCAGCGCCCAGGGACCGCGCCACCACAGGCAACCCGCTATTCCAGGGGTCGTGGACATCATGCGGCCTTCCCTGCATAGCCATACCCTCTGGGCTGAGTGCAGATGGAATGCCGCTGGGAATCCAGCTTGCAAGCGCCCCGTTCACAGAGGCAATGGTTCTGGCAGCGGCGAAATGGTGTGAGACAACCCTGGGGGTAACGCTGATGCCCCCAGGGATGGAGTGAGCTAGTGACCACAAACGGGCGCTTCCAAACCCCCAACTTAAGTCGTGGGTTTGGAAGCATAACCGCTCACCCTGAGCCAAAGCCCTCGAGCGGAGCGAAGGGTTTGTCGAAGGGAGTGAGCGGTGGTTAGCCCCGCTCATATGGTTCGACAGGCTCACCATGAGCGGTCTCTAGTAATAAGGGGGTGGCGACATGCGCTGGTGCAGGTTCCAAGTAGGCAACAAGGTTTCCTATGGACTGGTGGAAGGCAACGAGGTTGTGCAGGTGGCGGGCAGCCCCTTCGGCAGGTATCGCCGCACCGGTGCGCGGCTGCCCCTGGGCAGCGTGAAACTGCTGGTGCCATGCGTGCCGTCCACCTTCTACGCCGCTGGTGTCAACTATATGGACCACGTCATGGGTATGGCGGCGCTAACCGGGCGACAGGCGGCCCCACCGCCAAAGGCGGACGTGGGCTACCGGGCTAACAACGCACTCATCGCCCACGGCGAGCCCATCATTATACCCAGGGACGCCACCCAGGAGGTCCAGTACGAAGGCGAGCTGGTGGTGGTCATTGGCAAGCAGGCAAAGCACCTTCGCGAGGACGAGGTGTGGAACTACATCCTGGGGTACACCATCGGCAACGACGTCAGCGAGAGGACATGGCAACGCGGCGACCGGACGCTCTGGCGGGCCAAGAACGCCGACACGTTTAAGCCTATGGGGCCGTGGATAGAGACGGATGCAGACCCGGCCCTGATGCGCACCACCGTTCGGCTCAACCGCCGCGTGGTGGCGGACTTTTCCACAAACAACATGATTTTCGGCATCGCCACCTACCTAAGCGTAATGACCAAATACGTGACCCTATACCCAGGCGACGTGGTCTGGATGGGCACCGACGGCATTCCCCAGAACATGAAAGCTGGCGACGTGGTGGAGGTGGATATCAGCGGCATCGGCACGTTGCGAAACCCAGTGGCGGCGGAAGGGGCATAGGGTCTGGGCCAGCCTTGCACAACAACTCTCTTGCATGGCAGAAAGTGTCACCCTGAGTCCCGATGAATCGGGATGACCGAAGAATATAAGGCCTACCGCCAGCGCAGCGGTCGCCCCAGAAGTCATCCCCACTTGTTTCTCCATAACCCTCTTAGATTCTTCTCTTCCCCTTCGCTTTGCTCGATGGCTTCGGCTCAGAATGACATAGGATACCTAGAATTACTTTGACCTGCATGACTTCAAGGGATAATGACCTTTACAAAAGGTTGTGGCGCTCCGTGCCTGGAACCTTTAGACTCTGTGTCAGACTCATCTGCCTAAACTCAACATAAACATAGGAGACGCACCATGGACCTGGGACTATCTGGCAAGGTCGCGATAATCACGGGCGGAAGCCGAGGGCTGGGACGCCATGCCGCCCTGACCCTGGCACAAGAGGGATGCAGCGTTGCCATATGCGCCCGTGGGCAGGAGACCCTGGACCGCACGGTGGCCGAGCTAGAGGCGCTGGGAGTCAAGGCGCTGGGCATCCAAGCCGACGTAACTAGCCAGAACGATGCCAATCGCCTGTTTGCGGCGACCGTGGACGCCCTGGGGCCGGTGGACGTGCTGGTAAACAACGTGGGCGGCTCCCGGGGCCGCGACTTCGACTCCGCCGACGACGACGCGTGGGAATACACCCTTCAGCTCAACCTGTTCTCGGCCATACGGCTAACGCGTCTGGTCCTGCCAGGGATGAAAGAAAAGGGCTGGGGCCGCATAATCAACATAGCGTCCATTTGGGGACGGGAGCAGGGGGGGGGCGTCACCTATATGACCGCCAAGGCTGCCCTCATCGCCTTTTCCAAGCATCTGGCCGTAGAGGTGGCTGGCACTGGGATCACAGTCAACACAGTCGCGCCTGGGTCTATATCCTTCCCCGGCGGAAGCTGGCAACGGTTCCAGGACACAAACACGCCGGAGGTGGTGCGAGATTTCGTGAAAAACAACCTGCCTATGGGAAGGTTTGGTTGGCCGGAGCCTCTGGGAGCGCTGGTGGCTTTCCTGGCATCCGCCCAGGCGGACCTGATGACCGGCACCACCATCAACATAGACGGCGGCCAGTCCAAGTCGCTCATTTGAACGACTAACTCCCGCAGCCCTGGCGCCTCTAAGGTCGCTAAGGCTGGCTGGATTCAAAACAACCCAGTTCCCAAGAAAGCCGACATGGCAGCCAACACCAGCGCGGAGACCAGAGTCACGAGCACCAGAGCAACTGCCAGCGCCGCCCAGAACGTGACAACAGCCCCCTTGGAGCTGGTCCCCTTGCGACTTTCAAGCTCAGGGGTGTTCCTCACAACGTAGGTGTGCATGATCTTGTCGTGCCACGTCTGGCGATGGGGGTCCCAGAAGGCCCACCAGTACCCTAGGCCCAATGGGATGAAGCTAAGAATAGCGGCCATCTGCCGGACAGCGGTGTGGTAGAAACCGGAGACGTCGCCGTTTTCGCGGATAATCCTAGCCGATGCAATAGACAGCCCTATCGTACTACCTCGGCGGTACAGGACACAATTGATGAAGAAGGGTATCAGCCCTATATATGGTATGGCCTGCAAGACCCAATCAATAATCCAGGACCCAGCCCGTTGGCCAAGGCTAGCAAGCTCGCTGGTGGACGGCACCCAGGCATCAGCTACCGCGCCAGCCTGAGCTTCTACCGGTACGGTGCTTGTGGAAGACGAATATTGGTTTGATGCCAGAGCAGTCCCACACTTGGCGCAAAAGCTCGCCTCCTCAGGGTTCAGTGTCCCGCAATTGCCGCAGCGCAAGGCGCTACCTCCTCTAATAATACCTATGCCCTGGAATTAGCTGCCAGCCTACTCCGGTCGTAACTCCTCCTACGAGGCACAGAGCGACACGAGCAAGAGCAGGCAAATGAGCA
>SHYF01000018.1 GCA_009692985.1 Dehalococcoidia bacterium | reverse complement strand
CAACAAACGCGACCGGATGGGCCAGCTTGGAGAGGAAGTAGGCTTTGGGGGCATCAATGGTTACCTGCAAGGTGCTGTCGTTGATGACTTTGATGGCGCTGACCTCTTTTGTTTTCCCCGTCACAAAGTCAGACACCCCAACAATGTCGTCCAGATAGGTGCCTGCCGTGGGAGACTGGGTAGCCCTGGCAAGGGCCCGCTCCCACGAGTACTTGAAGTCCGATGCCGTTACACGACGGCCATCGTGAAACCGAGCGTTTTCCCGCAGTGTGAATGTGAACACCGTGCCGTTGCCTGATATTCTCCACTCTTTGGCCAGCTCAGAGTCCAGGACCAGATTTACGTCAAAGGATATCAGGCCGCTGAAAATCTGCGTGATGTACTGGATTGACTGGCTCTCCTGGGCTATGGCCGGGTCCAGGATCAGCGGGCCTTGATCAAAGTAGAGTGTAAGCGCCTGGCTGCGGGGAATACCCAGGGGAGCCGGCTCTTCCAACTTGAAGCTGGTGAGCATGGTCCGAACATCCTCTAGATTGGCTTGAAAGCCGACCTGCGGGCCTTCCACTATCATGACGAAACTCTGGCTGCTCCTGGGGCGGGCTACTCCAAAAAGGATCCCTTGATTGATGCCCTGCCCCGTCCATTGGTAAGTGGTTTGAAAGGCCGGTGTCCCATCGCCAAGCGTTATCCCTCCTTCTCCCAGGGTGCGAAATCCTGGACGTTCCAGGAACTGTGAAAGGATGTTGTCCGCCACAGCGTCCGAGGCTATTACATCCCGGCTGTATACCACGTGGATACGGCCCCGGGGCTGGCCCTTGCCTTCGGGCCCTTCAAGTACCGCCACGGGTGATGATGCTTCAGTGGACTCTGCCGTCCACGTGGGCGGATAAAGAACCTCAAAGCCGAATAGCTGGTCTCGATAGCTCTTGAAGTTGGATGGGATGGTGATCTGTGGGGGCGCCGTCCTGGTTGGTGTGGCGGTGGCCGCAGAAGAAGGGGTGCGACCAGTCGTAGGCGTGATCGTGGCTGTGGGGGCAGTCGTGGGAGTGGGACTGGGAGATGGAGCGAAGGTAGGCTCCAAGGGTGCAGGCCCTTGGCAGGCGGCCAGTGTAATAACAATTCCGGCGATGATGAATGGGAGAGCCTTCACTTGTCCTCCAGGCTAGTGACTCAGAACTGTTCCTAATAACGTAACACGACAGGGGACTACTCTTCCAGTCTGCTCGTCTGTCCCTATGCCCCTATGCCCTTATCAGCGCGCTGCCCCTCAGCCGTGAGAGCAAAGGCAATGATATGTTATACTTGCGCGCAATGCCTGCAGGAATCTGGCAATCCAACTGAGCGCGTGGTAGTTTCCAGCAGCCAAGGAGTGCCATAGGCCCCCGAACTTCGTGTCGGGGTGCCCTTCGCCGGACCAAGAGGTTTCTCAACGTATGAGCCAAAAGCGAAGACATAACGTCGTATCCATTCTGATTCTCCTTGCTTTTCTGATCCCAGTCGCGGCGGTCTATGCTGGCGAGGGTGAGGAAGCCATTGGGCAAGGAAAGCTGAAGCCTGGGGAGATGACATCTCCAACGGATGCATTCAGCAAGATGCTCTCCGGGCGCATGTGGCTCATTACCAGCGGCCTGGATCCAGTGCTGAGCCGTGAGTTGGGGGATGTCAAAGAAGCCCCTGCTTCTTCTGGCGGAGGCAGCCCAGCGGCCCAGGCAGGTGGTGGAGGCGCTGTCATGGTGCCATACCGTGACCCATCGGCCAAGTTTAGTCGCAACGTGCTGATTCCCACTGACTTTTCATCTGCCACGTATCAGACGGAGCCGAGCCTTGCCGTTGACCCCAAAGACCCCGACCACATACTGGTGGGGATGATTGACTACAACTTCCCCAACATGGTGACCTACTCCAGCATAGACGGAGGGGCCACGTGGAAGGGGCCTAACCGGGCCAGGTATCCCAGGCAAGACATGGGTGCGGCAGGCGACCCCATCGTTGCATTTGACAGCAAGGGCAAGGCCTACTACGCCTACATCTCCCTGGATGTGGACGAGTATACAGTTGGGAACATCCTGGGACAGGCCTTGGTCTCTGCCATCTCCATTTCCACTTCACCTGATGGTGGCGAGACGTGGGAGAATCCAGTCCAGTCGTCGCGCAGCGGCGTGACCACCCGCAATCTGCCAAGCTCGGGCGGGCGCCAGCGAGGGGAGATAGAGTCCAGGTTTTTGGACAAGCCGTGGATGGCCATAGGTCGCAGCCCGACCTTGCCCGATAAGGACGTTATCTATGTCGTTTACACCAATTTCATCGAGACGGCCGCCCTATACTGGGTGGACGAGCTTCCCTTCGTGGTGCCGGTCCGTCTGGAGACTGTCATAGAGTCGGTTTGCTCCATGGACGGAGGCGTGACTTGGAGCAAGCCCATAGAGGTAAGTCCCCGGGCCAAGTATACCATCCTGCTCAACCAGTCAACGGACGGTAGCAGGACCAAGCAGGAGCTGGGGCCAGCCAGCGGTCCGCGCAAGGTGGTCCAGGGGCCGGATGTGGATGTGGCTCCCGATGGCACTGTCTACGTGACCTGGCTGGACACAACGGATGACGATACTTTTGAAGGCCGGGCCGAGATCTACGTCTCACGGTCCGACGATGCAGGTGTCACGTTCAAGCGACCTAAGCGGGCTGCCAGCTTCCTGGAGCCCGGATTCAGGTCTCGTGACCACGCCTTCCGCTCGTGGTCATCGGCCTTCCCCAAGCTGGGGATAGGCCCCAAGGGGGAGGTGTATGTGGCGTACGTGGGCATTCCCACGGACAATCCGGAAGACGATGGTGACGTCTACATGGTCAGCTCAACCAACAAGGGGGACACCTGGGGCCGTCGCATCCGCGTCAACGACGACGAAACAGGCAGCTTTCAGTTCTTCCCAGAGGTGGCTGTTGACCCCAAGGGCACCATTCACGCAATGTGGGGCGACTTCCGGGACGACCCCACCCGCGTCCGGTTCCACATCTACAATGCCACCTCGGAGAACGGCGGCCAGACCTGGAGCCGGAATAGCCGGGTCACTGATTTCGGCTCCAACCCCAGCCGGGCCTTCCCCGGCGGCAGGTTCATAGGTGACTACTTCGCCATCGCCGCCACAGGAGAAGAGGTATACATGGTGTGGGCCGATGGCCGCCTGGGCGAGTTTGGCTCTCCCAATCAGAAGATTGCCTTTGCCCGGAAGAAGCTGATGCCTACGCCGTCTATCCTTATATCTCCGCCTTCCGGGGCTGGAGGCAAAGATGTAATTGTCCAGGGGTTCAACTTCCAGCCGGACCGGGAGGTGTTCATTGAGGTGGCGGGTGTCATCGTATCCGCATCGCGGACTCAGGCCGATGGCCGGTTCTCCACACGGTTTTTCATCCCAATCGCTGGCAGGGGCGCCCATACGGTGCGGGCGATTGAGGAGTCGGGCAACGTAGCAAGCTCCTCTTTCTTCATGGACTTCGGCTTCGACACCATTCAGGAGGCCACGGACAAGCTGGACGAAGTGCTTAGTCGCCTGGACGCCTTGCAGCAGAAGGCTGGCCTGCCTGCCGGCAGCGTTCCTGCGGCGGTTGCCATCACTACCCCTGTCGCTGCGTCTAAAGGCGGTGGCGGAATATCCTGTGGCTTATCGCCGGCCGGCGGCGGCCCCTTAGTAGGGGCAGACGGCCTGGCGCTGGTGGGTCTGATGATGGCGGGCCTCTATGTACGTAATCGCAGGAGCAGGAGATGAGCGAAGTCCGTGGGAAGGCCAGCGCAACAAGGGGAGTCCAGAGGGGCAAAGCCCCTTTGGTAGGGGTCTGGGGGTATCCCCCATATATCTCTTTTACCCCATTCCTGGCCAGGAATGGGGTAAGGGGGATGGTCGAAGGAGTTTTTCATCACACTACCAAGGCATGGTCACAGCGCCCTGGAGAGAACGGCAGGTCTCATGCGCATAAGTAGCCGACTCAAGTTTATCGCCCTCATGGTGGGCCTGGTGGTGGGCCTGGAGCTGGCTCCAATCACGTGGGCGCAGCCCCAGACAGAGTACCAGCCGCCCCACCAGAAGCCAGGCCCGGCCTCGGAGCGCATCCTGTTCCAGGGTTTCCACGTGGACGTTGCCAGTGCCGAGCTCCAGGCTGGCAAGATGGACATCTACGAGTTCAGCCTGAAGACGGAGGCGGCCCGCAGACTCCAGAACGTGCCGGACGTGAAGGTGTACCGGGCACCTGCATCCAGCATCTCTCTAATCCTGAACGCTGCCCCAACGCAGAACCCCAAAGTGGAGCTGAACCCGTTCTCTATCCGCGAGGTGCGATTTGCCCTTCAGTACGCCATTGACAGGCGGTTTATTGCCCAGGAGATTTACAAGGGCCTGGGCGAGCCAATGCTGGCCCAGGTTGGCCCATTTGACTACGACTATCTCACCGTCTATGACCAACTCAAGGAGGAGGACATCACCTATGACCCGGAGCTGGCGCGGCAGATGATGACAGAGGCCATGCAGAAGGCCGGAGCCTCGCTCCAGGGCGGCAAGTGGAACTTCAATGGCAAGCCAATCCAGTTGAAGTTCATCATCCGCGCGGAGGACGAGCGCAAGGACGTGGGCGACCTAATCGCGTCCCAGCTCCGTAGCCTGGGCTTTGAGGTGGCATCCAACTACCAACAGTTTGGCCCTGCCATCCTGACGGTCTACGGCACAGACCCGCAGCTCTTGGACTGGCACCTGTACACCGAGGGTTGGAGCCGCGGCTCCGCGGAGAGATACGACTACGGGACCATCAACAGCATGGCAGCGCCCTGGCTGGGAAACATGCCCGGCTGGCAGGAGTCGGGCTTCTGGCAGTACGAGAATCCTCGCCTGGACGAGCTGGGCAAGAAGCTGTTCCAGGGGAGCTTCCAGACAGTGGAGGAGCGCAACAAGCTGTACCAGGAGATGACAGCCCTGTCTGTGCAGGAGTCGGTTCGCCTGTGGCTGGCCACCATAGTCAACAGCCTGCCTGCCACCACCAAGCTGCAGGGCGTCACCCAGGACATATCTGCTGGCCCCAGGTCTATCTGGACGCTCCGCGAAGCCTACATACCCGGCAAGGATACATTGACCGTGGGCAACCTGTGGGTCTGGACGGAGCGCAGCACCTGGAATCCCGTAGGTGGATTCGGAGACGTGTATAGCAACGACATCTGGCAGAACGTCTACGACCCACCCCTATGGCGGCACCCATTCACAGGGTTGCCCATACCCTTCCGCGCTACCTACGACGTGGCTACTGCCGGCCCCAGTGGCAAGCTGGACGTGCCTGCGGATGCTTTCCTCTGGGATGCCAAGAAGGACGCCTGGACTGCCGTGGGTAGCTCGCTGAAAGCCACCAGCAAAGTCACATTCGACTATTCCAAGTATTTCAAGTCCAACTGGCACCACGGCCAACCTATCACAATGGCCGATGTCATCTACTCCATCTATCAGCGCTGGGACATGGTCTACGATGAAAACAAGTCTCGCATCGAGTTTGCCCAGGCTGTCACCAGTAGGCCATACCTGGAGACGATACGCGGCATTCGCATCGTGGGTAATGACAAGTTGGAAGTGTACGTAGACTACTGGCATTTTGCGCAGGACTACATAGCGGAGTACGCCAGCCTGTCTGGTGTGAACACGCCGTGGGAGGTCCTGGTCGGCATGGACAAGCTGGTCTTCGAGGATAGGAAAGCCGCCTACAGCGACACTGCGGCACAGCGCTTCAACGTGCCATGGATCAGCCTGGTAATGGACAACGACACCCGGCTGCTGCGCCGGGCAATGACTGATTTGCGGGATGCGGGCAGCTATCCCGCCAAGGCCTTCCAGGTGGGCAACACATCCCTGGTTACCAAAGACGATGCCCTGAAGCGGTACGGCGCTACCATCCAGTGGACACAGAAGTACGGAATGGCAGTGATAAGCAACGGGCCGTTCCAGTTGGTGCGTTTCGACCCGCCTGCCCAGTCGGCGGAGCTTCTAGCCTTCCGCGACGCATCCTATCCGTTCAAACCTGGCGATTGGTACAAAGGTGCGCCTCCCGAGATAGCCATTGAGACGGTGGAATCCGCGGGCATAGGCATAGGGTCGGGAGGTACGGCCAACATCCTACTCCAGGGCCCGGGCCAGGTGGAGGTGCGCTACCTGTTATTCGATCCGGTGAAGGGCAAGGTGGTGGACAAAGGCAACGCGCAGCGTGTTAGCGCGACCCAGTACACCATTCAGCTTTCCGCCACGGCCACTGCGGGACTTGCGCCCGGCCCGTATCAAATCTTCGTAGTAGCCTCCAGCGACCAGGTATCCTCCCTCGCTGAGCGCCGCTTGGACATTCAGGCAGTGACGGGGAAGGTGACGGCTTTGCCATCGCCCGCCGCGAGGCAGTCTGCGACCGGAACGCCTGTCTCAGGAAGCAGGGGGCTTTCCTGCACCGCGCCAGCCCTAAGCATTGCCAGAAGGTAGCATTGCAGCGAGCTCCTGGGAAAGAGGAGTCCAGAGGGGCGGAGCCCCTGAGCCTGTCCTGAGTATGCAGGAAGAACGGGGGCAAGGGGATGGTCGAAAAAGCTTCTCATTACCCTGTTAGGGCAGACTCTTTGAAAAGGGCACATCTATGTCCCTTGCGCTCACCCTGGCCGTAAGAGGCGTCACCCTCCTGGGTGTCCTTCTGCTGGTGCTTGTCCTGGTAGTGGTAGCCCTGGGAGCCACTGGCTTTTCCGACCGCATGCTCACAGCCATCGTTAGCGAGGATCTGCGCGGCATCCGGGAGGGCCTGGCACGCACCATCCGCGACCCGGACCAGCTGGAGGCGACGTTGCGTGCCAGGCGCGGGGAACTGGAGCGTTTCTATGGCCTGGACCGGCCTTGGTACACTCGCCTTCCAAATACCGTCCTGCGGGTGATTACCCTGGACTTGGGGGAAGCCAGGAACCTTCGCAGTTTCAAGGGTAGCCCCAAGGTCACGTCCATAGTGCTGGAGCGTCTGCCCTATACCGTCCTGCTCCTTACCACATCCTCAATCATCACGGCAGTCGTTGGACTGGTGGTTGGCGTCAAGCTGGCAACCCGCGTGGGGAGCCGTCTCGACCGCAGCGTCTCCTACCTGTCGGCTATCTCCTACGCTCTGCCGGCATGGTGGACTGGGATCCTCCTCATACTCCTGCTTGCCTTTGAGCTTCGATGGTTGCCGTCGGGCGGCCTGTACAGCTCGCCTCCGCCCCAAGGAGGCGTGCTGCGGTTTTTGGACCTGCTGCGCCACGCCTTGCTGCCTGTGATTACGCTGGTGCTGGTGTCCCTGGGTGCATGGATTTACACCGTGCGCACCATGGTTCTGAACACGGCGCAGGAGTTCTTCGTCACCGTGGCAAGAGCCAAGGGGCTGCCGGAGGGGCGCGTGATGCGCCGTTACATTCTGCGCGTGGCGGCTCCTCCCATAGTCACCAATCTGGTGCTAGGGCTGGCCGGCTCCCTGGGTGGGGCCATCCTCACCGAGACTGTGTTCAACTGGCCGGGCATGGGCCGCTTGTACTACGACGCTATCCTTACTGCCGACGAGGGTGTGATTGTGGCCCTCACATTCATGTTCACGCTTATTTATGTGGTGGCCAGGTTTGCGCTGGAGGTGATTTACGTTGTCCTGGACCCCAGAATCAGGTATACGTGATGGCGATGTTTCTGGGGAGTCCAGAGGGGCTTTGCCCCTCTGGTGGGGGTCTGGGGGTATCCCCCAGATATCTCTCTTACCCCCTTCCTGGCCAGGAAGGGGGCAGGGGGATGGTCGAAGTGGATTTTACCACCACGGTAGGTCTTGGATGTGTCGCCCGAGGGCGTATTTATGAACCTGCGTGATTCGGTGCAGGTGATGCTGAGCAGCGCGTCAGGCAGGCTGGGAATGGTTTTCCTGGCTACCCTGGTGCTGGTATCGGCCTATGTGCTGGTGCGGTTTCCCATGGACTTCGGCCCCAGGCGCTGGAACAACCCCGCCCAGTGGGTGGACAATCCTAAAGCCGCGCCTCCCGTTTGGTGGAGCGCGTTCCGCCGGGACGCATTCGTACCGCATGTAGTTCTCACGGGAGGCGAACCGTCATCGGGCCAGATAGTGGGCGGCCAGGAGCGCCTGTACACCTTCGCCTATGATCATGGGCGTCGGCTGCCGCCCACCTTCATGGCCTTTGTCCTCTCCGATGTGCGGTTCTTCGACCGCCCTCCCGTGGTCTCCGTGGAGGTGGTTCGCCCCGATGGCCGGAGCGTCACGCTCCTCCAGATTGTGGTGCGGGGTCCGCGACTCGGCGAGTCTCCTCCCTATTTGAGATACCAGGAAGCACCCTTCAGGGTAAACCTGTCGGAGAACCAGGAGAGCGTTGACGCTGTCTCCTCAATGGTGCGCAGAGACTTCGGTGTTGCCCTGACGCCCGCTCAGCTCCAGGGCAAGCTGGAAGAGGCGCTGTTTGGCATCCCAGAGGAAGGATCGCCTGGGGAGTTCCAGTCCCTGAACGGCACATACCAGTTCAACGTGCGCGCCTTGGTAGGAAACGCCTCGGACACCCTGGGGGGCGTCAAGCTGATTCTAGGCGGCACGGCATATGGCGCGATGGGCACAGACGCCCTGGGGCGAGACCTGGCCCTGGGATTGCTGTTTGGTTTTCCAGTGGCACTGGCCATTGGCGTGTCCACCTCTCTGCTGGCCACGGCCATAGGAACGTTCTTGGGGATCGTCAGTGGTTTCATGGGGGGCAAGACAGACATCCTCATCCAGCGTCTGTCCGACGTCTGGAGCAACATTCCGCTGCTGCCAATCCTCATATTCCTCATATTCATCCTGGGGCAGAAGCTGTGGCTGGTGGTTGTCATCATGATCCTGTTCGGCTGGCCTGGTCTGACCATCGTGGTGCGCTCCATGGTGCTACAGATCCGCACAGGACAGCTTGTGGAGGCCACTCAGGCTCTGGGGGCTTCCAGGATGCGTATCATGTTCCGGCACATCCTGTTCCAGATTGCGCCCTTCGTCTTCGCCCAGATGATATTCTTCACCCCTGCCGCCATCCTGGCCGAGGCCGGCCTCAGCTTCCTGGGCCTGGGCGACCCGTCCATTCCTACCTGGGGCCAGATTCTGGAGAGCGGGTTCCGGACCGGGGCGGTGTACGTGGGTTATTGGTGGTGGGTGTTGCCACCCGGGTTGCTGATTGTCGCTACCGCCATGACCTTCGCTCTCGTAACTCTATCCCTGGAGCCTGTGCTAAATCCACGCCTGCGGACCATGAGATGACAAGCTCACCTATGCTCCGAGTCTCAGACCTGCGCCTGTCGTACAGCACGGCCAAAGGCGACCTGCCCGCAGTGGATGGCGTATCCTTTTCTATCCAGGCGGGAGAGGCATTAGGACTGGTGGGCGAGTCGGGGGCAGGCAAGAGCAGCCTGGCTCTGGCCCTTATGCGCGTCTTGCCCAGGAACGTGGCCCACCACAGTGGTGTGGTGGAGCTGGAGGGCGTGGACTGCACCGGCATGGACGACGAGACGTTCCGTCGGCAGATACGCTGGAGCAAGATGGCCATGGTGTTCCAGGGGGCGATGGAGTCGCTGAACCCGGTTGTCCGCGTGGGCGAGCAGGTGATAGAGCCTATGCTCGTGCAGGGCCACGTCGCCAAGAAGGAGGCAGCGCGGGAGGCCCGGCGACTGCTGGAGGTGGTGCGCCTGCCGGCGGAGGCTTACGACCGTTACCCTCACGAGCTCAGCGGCGGCATGAAGCAGCGGGTGCTAATAGCTATGGCCCTCATACTCAAACCCAGGCTGCTGATACTGGACGAGCCAACGTCGGCGCTGGATGTCACGGTGCAGGCGCAGATAATGGACCAACTCAAGGATCTGAAGAAAGAGATGGACCTGACAATCCTTTTCATCACTCACGACATCGCCCTGGCCAGCGACGTGTGCGACACCATAGGCGTGATGTACGCTGGAAAGATTGCCGAGCTTGGCCCGGCGGAAAGAGTCCTGCGCAGCCCGTCGCACCCGTATACCCGGTTGCTTCTGGCTAGTGTCCCCAGGCTTCACCAGGAGGAGCAGCCAGGGTTCATCCCAGGCAGCCCGCCGGACATGGTAAGCCTGCCATTGGGGTGCCGCTTCCATCCCCGCTGCCCGTTTGTCTTTCAGCGGTGCATAGCGGAGGAGCCGTCGCTCTTGGCGGCGGGCCAGAACCACCAGGCGCGATGCTGGCTGGTGGAGCAACGCCCATGAGCCTTCTCCTTGCCGCTGAGGACGTGGTCGTCGAGTTTCAGGCCCGCAAGGGGCTGCTAGGCTCCGTGCGGGTGCGAGCTTTGGATGGCGCCTCCATCCAACTAGAGAAAGGCGAGACCTTGGCCATAGTTGGCGAGTCGGGCAGCGGAAAGACCACCCTGGCGCGGGTGTGCCTACGCCTTCAGGAACCTACCCGTGGCAAGGTGAGCTTTGATGGCCAGGATATTACTCACTGGACGGCCAGGCGTCTCCAGCAGTTCCGTCGCCGTGCCCAGGGCATCTTCCAGGACCCGTTCTCCAGCCTGGACACCAACATGACTGTAGGGCAGATAGTCGAGGAACCACTGGTTATCCACGGCCTGCGGGATGGACGCCAGGACAAGGTGTATAAAGCTCTAGAGGATGTGAAGCTGACACCGCCGGATGAGATGGCGGCCAAGTTTCCACATATGCTGTCGGGGGGCCAGCGACAGCGCGTGGCCATAGCCCGGGCGCTTGTCTTGCAGCCGGAGCTTGTGGTGGCCGACGAGCCTGTGTCCATGGTGGACGCATCCAGCCGCGCGGAGATACTGTACCTGCTGCGGGAGCTTCAGGAGCGGCACGGCACTGCCTTTCTGTACATCACCCACGACATCGCTACCGCCTATCACTTCTCCCAGAGGATCGCCGTGATGTACCTGGGGCGCATCGTGGAGACGGGCGGTACCAGGGAGGTCATAGGCAATCCGCTGCACCCGTACACGCAGGCGCTGCTGAAGGCCGTGCCCGAGCCAGACCCGGACAACCGGCTCAGGCGGCGTGCAGTGGTCGATGGCGAGCCGCCCAGCCCCGCCCACCCGCCTTCCGGGTGCCACTTCCACCCCCGCTGCCCCTACGCCTTCGAGCGCTGCCCGGTGGCTGACCCACAGTTGCAGGAGGTGCGCCCCGGCCACCGGGTCGCCTGCCACCTGTGGCCTGGTGCGGATGCTGCGGCGCGGCTGCCGGAGAAGCCACAGACCGGGCAGGCTTTATGATAAACGGGCAAAGGATGCTGGAATCACAGGCTTTTACATAGACTAAGTGTAGGAGAGCGCATGGACACCAAAGAGCTGCTACAGAAGATTCTAGCCGGCCCCGCGACGGCGGCCTTCTCCCGCATACGCTACGTCCGCAGCCAGATGAGCGAGGAGGAGCAGGCCCAGTTCCTGGGCAAGCTATACATCGCCGCGGTGGATGCCAGGGAAGCCGGCAACCTGGACGCCCTGGCCGATCTCATAGAGGAGTGGGAGGCCAAGGGTGTGGCGCTGGCCGGGGCGCGGGCCCGCGCTCCAGAGTTGGGGCCTACCCCGTGGGCGCCGTTGCGCCTGCCCATCCGTCGCGCCAAGATCGCGCTGGTCACCACCGGCGGCTTCTACCTGGATAGCCAGCCGTCCTACGAGACCGATGGCCCGGAAGGGCTGGGCGACTGGTCCTTTCGCGCCATCCCCAGGGACACGCCTCGCGACAAGATCAAGGTCGTCCACCTTCACTACGACCTGTCCGGGCCGCGAGAGGACATTAACTGCGTCTTCCCTCTGGACAGGTTTGCTGAGATGGAGCGGGAAGGGGCCATAGGCAGGCTGGCGGAGACCAACTACTCTTTCATGGGCTTCATTCAGAGGCCGGACATGCTCATGGCGGAGACAGCGCCCCAGGTGGCGCGCCTGCTCAAAGACGATGGCGTGGATGCCGTATTCCTCACATCCACCTGACCGGTGTGCAACCGGTCCGGAGGACTGGTGACCAGGGCGATTGAAGAGGCGGGCATACCTACAGTCCAGGTGATGATGTACCGAGAGATGGCGGAGAAGGCAAGGCCGCCGCGCGTGGCCCACGTGCGGTTTCCCTTCGGCAGGCCCCTGGGAGAGCCTGGCAACGCGGACCAGCAGCGGGTCATCATAGAGGACGCTTTGCGCGTCCTGGAGACGGCTACGGAGCCTGGGACCGTGGTCAGCCTGCCGTACCTGTGGAGGCGGGAGGACTACGCCCTCATACGGCGCCACCGGGCTACACGGGAGCGGTAGGGGAATGTTTCGTTTGTCATTCTGAGCCAAAGCCCTTGAGCGGAGCGAAGGGGAAGCGAAGAATCTAAAGCGTTCGCTTCCCTAGGCATTCGTCTTAGATTCTTCGGTCGTTTCACTCCCTCAGAATGACATCTTCTGGCCGCAAAAATACTTTACGCATCCTTTCCAGTTTGCTGTTCAGGCTCTTGGGCAGCAGCAGATTCCGATTTCAGCCGGCGCAGGTATAGCTCCCGTTCGAGTGTGGGGAGCCTCTCTCTCACATAGCGTGGACGCCTCGGAAACACCTTGCCATGACCTAGACGTTCTGCCTCAGGAGATGCCTTCGGGACTTGAAGCTCCTTTACACACATCTTGTCGCCGTGGCCCATCATCATGGGGGCATGGTAGGAGACGAAGAATGGAAAGCCCTCGGTGGTACCGTTGAAGAGCGAAAGGTGCTGGCCGCAGACCCGGGCGCATACACTGGCTCCGTTTCCCTTCGTCAGCTTGGCGTCCTCCAGGAAAGGGCAGAGGAACGTTGTGATTGTCACCTTGTCCTGGGCAATGGTGACATTGGAAGGAAGGTTCAGAGTCTTGACCAGGACGGAGTATGTATCTCGAACCAGCTCCGCATCCGGCTCCGGGGGAGAGGACCAGTTGAAACGGCTGATTATCAGTTGTCGTCCGGCCTGGTGCAGCGTTTTCTTTGCTAGCTGTTCGCTCTCGGCTGGCCCCAGCTTATCGTTGGCCATTTGAGGGAAGAGGCGTAGTTGGAGCCGCACCAGTTGAAGGGAGTGGCTCCACTTGTCCTGAGCGGGAAGCGGCAGCCAGCCAAGCATCCGGTATAGCAGGTGTTTCGCCTTCCACCGGAGACGCACCAGGAAATGATGCACCATCGTCCAAGTCATCAGGTCAATCCCTCCGCTAGAGGTTATTGCAAAGCCCCGTCTTCTAACAGGGTGATGGACCCCCACACGTTGGGGCGACCATCCCCCTGACCCCCTTTCTATCCAGGAAGGGGGAGAGAAAATAGATTTGGGGGATACCACCAAACCCCCATCTCTTCGGCTTCCCCAGTCGCTTCGCTCATGGCAGGCTCCGGGGCTTTGCCCCTCTGGACTCCCCTTTTCCAGCCCTCTCTAATATCGGTGCAGCAGCCACAAGGCGAACACCATAGCTACCCCGCTAAGGGCCAGGGCGGCGGTGAAGCCCAACTCCTGCCCAATGATCCCAGCCGTCCATGCCCCTATCCCTGCGCCCGCGTTGCTTGCTCCGTTGAATAGGAAAATGGCCGACCCATGGTGCCGCTTGGGGAGCGTGTCAGTTACCGAAACGACTCCGGTGATGCCCAGGATTCCACCGGCGGCCCCACAGATAGAGAAGAGCGCGAAGACAACTGGAATAGACCATAGGCTATGGGGGAGCAGGAACAGAAGGCTCAGCCCTGTCACCGCAAGGATGCGCCAGACCCCGGCGGCCTGGTTTATGCGGAGTGGAGTGAACTGGTTCAGTAAACCGCCTGTGATTGCGGAGGCGAGCCAGGAAGATGTACGAAACAGCAGCAGCAGCCCGAATAGAAGTGGGCCTGGACTCTTCATCCCCTCAAACATGTACAGAAGCGTTCCTGTATATGACATGCCCAGCCCCAGAAAGAGGATGGCTGGAGCAATGGTATAGACCACCCATACGTCGCGAAGAGAGGCGACGGAAGAGCGTGGCGCCGAGGGCTGCCTTGATTTTTCGGTAGCTTGGCGGACCACTCTGGGGGTGTTCAGGATAAATTTGCTGCTGGCCTGAAGCAGCCGAGGGGCGACGCGAGCGGTCTGGCCCAGACTTCCAGCGGTGGCCCGCCAGCTTGCCGCGGCTGCCACCAGCGTTGCTACTCCCCATAGGAGTATCAGGGACTGATCGCTGATCTTCAATCCCGGCCAGCGCTGAGCCGTGGACAGAAAGCCGAATGAAACTGCCACTCCTATGGCGCCTCCCAAGGCACCGGCGGTGGCCAGCTTGCCATACGCCTCACCCCACTTTGAGCGTGGCGTCTCCAACGAGAGTATCCATGGAGCTAGTGAGTTGGGCAAGGCGGTGAAGAGGCCCACCATGAACGCCAGAGCATTGGCCATCCACAGAGTTGAGCTGGTGGCGAAGATGAGGATGGAGAGGGCAGCGGCGACCATGCTGATGGCCAAGATGGGACGCGATGGGACTATGCGGCCAGCCAGCCAGCCGAACGCCACTGCCGCAAAAAGGGTGGCGAATGTGCTGATGGAGTCGAGGAATGATAGCTGACTTGGGCTGGTGGGGAGTATCCGGGCTATGAATATCAGCGTGAGGAGGTCAACTGCCGAGGCGCCCGCTTGAAACAGCCCGTACGACGGGTAAAGGTTGGGTATCCGCGCAGGTGCTTCCTGCACTTTCTGGCCCGACGCAGAAGCAACTGCCGCAGAGCGAATCGTAGCTAGTGCCTCTTACGATAATCAAAACTTTTCTAATACGAATACTAGACAAAAGACTAATCCGTAATCTGCCTGCTTGTCAATAGGTCTGAATGCAAGATTCTGCTCAGTTGGGTGTCTCTCTGCTCGTGGTCAGCTTGTAGAACCACAAAGCCTTGAGCGGCCACCATCGGAATGGTCTAAGCAAAGTACAAAACAAAAGTCCCAACTTAGCAAAGGTTGCCTGCAAGAGCAAAACAAGCTATCATAGGTAGAAAGCTAAAGAGCGAGTGAACTTGTCCGAAGAGGTATTTCCCCCGGCTAACCCAAGCGAACCCCCAGCAGATCACACCAGTGCGCCCGTGCGACGTTCCAGACGACGCAGAGCGAATCGGTCGTTTCCGGTTCAGCCGTTGCCCACGGATCGCCAACCCAGCCCAGATGTGGACGGCCAATCAGAGGCGGATATCCGCCCAGCGCCTTTCAGCCAGACACCCACTGACACAAATGGCGTGCTCTCCCAGCCTGCGGCCTCCCGTCCGCGTTATCCCAGGCAGCCCTCGGTCCCATTAGCGGCGCCCGTAGACCACCTACCTGTCCCCACCATCCACCGGCCCTTCTCCCACCCCAGCGAAGATGAGTTCGGCCGGATTCTGAACTTCTACGGCGTCCAGTGGCTGTATGAGCCGCGCTCTTTCCCTCTGCGCTGGGATGGGGACCGAGTCGTGGAGATGTTCACACCGGACTTCTACCTGCCAGAGTTGGACCTCTACGTAGAGCTTACAACAATGAAGCAGAGCCTGGTGACAGATAAGAACCGCAAGCTACGCGAGATCCGTGACCTTTATCCAGATATAAACATAAAGCTGCTGTATCGCAGGGACATCCACCGGCTTCTGGCCAAATACGGTTTTGGGCCGCTGGCGCAGGCCGACATCCCTGGCATGGAGCGAGTGGTGTTCACGAAACCTCAGATTGACCGGCGCGTCACCGAGATGGGACGGGCCATATCCCAGGACTACGCCGGCCAGGATCTAGTCCTCATCGGAGTGCTGCGCGGCGTTTTCTGCTTCATGGCCGACCTAATGCGCCAGATTACGCTGCCGCTATCCGTGGACTTCATGTCTGTGTCTTACTACGGTGGCAGTCAGGACGGGGCAAGCACAGCTCAAATCAACAAAGGCCCGGATGTGGCCATCGCGGGACGGCACGTGCTGCTGATAGAGGACATTGTGGATACGGGCATGACATTGGGCTATCTGACGCGCTACCTCCAGGCTCAAGGACCCGCCAGCTTGAAGGTGTGTACGCTGCTGGACAAGCAGGTGCGACGCTTGACGGACGTGAAGCTGGACTACGTGGGGTTTGAAGCGCCAGACGAGTTTCTGGTGGGCTACGGGCTGGACTATTTGGAACGGTACAGGAATATGCCATTCATAGGCATATTGCGACCGTGGGAATCACCCGAGCCATGGAGCGACAACCGAGCAAAGCGAAGCCCCAAGTAACCGCAACACTGCTGCCCTTCTCCCAACTCGTCCTGCCTAGAGCTGAAACTCGTCGCGCAGGAACGCCGCTAGTCTCTGGGTCTTCCCTTGGTTA
>SHYF01000017.1 GCA_009692985.1 Dehalococcoidia bacterium | reverse complement strand
GGTACCCATGTTACACCACTGCGAGGAAAAGAGGGTTGGATTCGCCAAAGATATTCGGAAGATTCCAGTGGCTTGCCAGCGACTTGGATGGTCCAATAGCCCTGGCCTGTTGCCAGTTTGCACGTCGCCTAGCCAGGGCCATTGGCACGGAACGGTTCGCTTGTTCCGGCAAAACAACGCCAAGAGGTATCACATACCCAGCGCCTTCATATCCTCAAACTGGCGCTGGAACCAGTGGGTGGTGTCTTCCCGCTGGATGGCCTCCACCAGAACCTCACTCCGCCGCCGCTTTTCTTCGGCGGGCATGGCCAGGGCTTCGTACATAGCCTGCATGGTGCCTTCCACATCGGCGGGAGAGACGGCCAACACCCCCTGGGCAAGCTGAGGATATGCCCCTGTCGCTTCCGACAGGACTACTATTCCGTCGCTGTTGTTGACCACAGGCCCCTCTTTCGCCACCAGGTTCATTCCGTCGCTGACAGCATTCTCCAGCAGCACGTCATAAAGGCGCATCCCAGCGATGGCCTGGATGTAGTTATTCTCCATGAACAGGTGAATGGGCTTCCACTCAGGAGTCCCATACGTGACATTGATGCCCTTGACCATCTCCTCGACCTCTTCAAGGTACCGCTGGTACTGGCGTATGTGAGTGCGGGCGGGAACCAGGAAGGCCAGGAACTTTACCTGCCCCCGCAGCTCTGGGCGGCGTTGCAGCAGTATCTCATAAGCGCGGAACCCTCTCAGGATGTTTTTGTTAGGCTCCGCCCTGTCTATCCTGACAATGGTCTTCTCCCCAGGTAAGGCTCGCAGCTGGCGTTCATAGTCCAGTGCCCTGGGCGATGTGGCGATGTGACGTACCTCCTCCACGTTGATGGAAAGAGGATACGCCTTGACCAGGGTATGCCTACCATCTAGGCTCACTGAGCGAGAGGCGTAGTCCACCTGGGCGTCGGGCAAGAATTCCTCGCAGGTTTGAAGGAAGTTGCTCCCATCCCGACGCGTCTGAAAACCAACAATATCGGCGCTGCAAAGGCTCTCGCAGATGCTGCGTCGTATATAGGCGGGAAGCAACTCCCAGTAGCCAGAGGCTGGCCAGGGAATATGAACAAAATGGTTGATTATCGCATTGGGCAGCTCCTTGCGCACGTGGCCAGCCACCAGGTACAGGTGATAGTCGTGCAACATCACACAGACGGGACCGCTTCCACCATTGGCCTCCGCCACCACAGCCTCCGCGAAGGAACGGTTCACCTGCGCATACCCGTTTTCCCACGCATCGTGCACCGTGCTATCAACGATGGGCGAATAGGAACTGCTCCACATGTTATGCTGGAGAAACCAGAGAAGAGGGTTGCAGAATGTGTTGTAGTACCTGTGGTAGACCCGGCGAGGCGTGTTAACGTAGCGTAGCGAGAACCGGGTGCCAGGCAAGCTGGATGGAATGGCCCCGCCGTGGTTGCCATCCCATACCCGGCGGTCGCCCTCGCCCATGGCGCTGGCAATCCAGGCGTACGGTACTTCCCGCATGAAGGAAGAGAAGGCTGTTACCAGGCTACCGGTGCCGCGGCGTGCCTGGACCTGGCCGTCGGGGGCAAGGCGGTACTCTACAGGGCCGCGGTTGCTGACCACAATCAGCCGCCGCGCCTCCAACACCTCGGCGCACAACTCTCGCAGCCGGACGTGCCGGTCCTCTTTCCTAGGGGCTACATTCATACCTGGCCACACTACGTCAGCGGCAAGACACTCCGCCACCGATAGTCCCAGAATCTGACCACCGCCACTGACCTTGGCAAGGCCAGACATGGCGCTATGAGCAGTACTGCTCCATCCGACTGTGCGCGCGACTGGAAAGCCGGATTGATAGCCGTGTCTGATACTCAGAGTCGGTGCGCTCGGCTGGCGTGAACGTAGCACAGGCCCAGGGAGTTGTCAAGAAAGTGTACCCATCTGCAGATAGCCCCGGCTTGGCATGGCTTCCGTGGCCTACCTCTGACTGCCGGACCCGAGCTAGTAGTATCAACTGCAGTAGTCGCAGGTGTAGCCGTAGGGATGGGAGTTGGAGTTCTGGTGCGCTGTGCGCTCTAACGCAGACCACCTGGTGGCGGTTGGAGTTGGCGGCGACGCAGCCTATCTGTGAGGAGCAAGGCAAATAACGAAGCCAAGGTCAACACGCCTGCGGTCGAGATCCCAGGGATCGGTGTAGGAGTCGGCGTTGGTGTAGCCGTTGGCGGTACGGGCGTAGGCGTTGGAGTAGCGGTAGCCGTTGGCGGCACGGGTGTAGGCCTTGGTGTAGCCGTGGGCGTAGGAGTGGGCTCAGCCGCTTCCACAATGATTGTCCCGTCCATGCCAGAGTGGAAGCTGCAAAAGTAGTTGAACGTGCCTGTGGAGTTGAACGCCACCGTCGTGGAAGACGATCCAGAAGAGACCGTCTGGTCCCATATGTTGCCAGCGGTGCCGCTACCCCGAACGCCGTTGGTAGTGGTGTGTGTCACACCGCTATTGTTTGTCCAGGTGATAGTGTCGCCTACGGTGATGGTAGCAGGTTCCGGAGAAAAAAAAGATTGTTCATACTTACGGTCTGGGCAGCGCCCAGGGCGGTCTGCGTAGAGCGGAAGACCTGGATGCCAGCCAATAGGACTGCCGCTATCACCGTTGCCTCTATTGCGATGCGCACGGCTCGGTTCTCTGTTCCTGTGTTCTTATTTGGGCGTTTCAACTTCTGCTACCCAGTCACAGTAACTGTGGCGTTCATGTCGGAATGGAGGCGGCAGGTGTACGGGAACGTTCCTGTTGTAGTGAAGGTGCGGCTAAATTCCTGTCCCAGGGACAGGAAAGGGCTGTCACAGCCGCTGCCATTGAATGTGCCGTTCTGGCCGGATGTGCTGGTATGGGACGTTCCGTCATCGTTGATCCATCTCACAGTGTCGCCCACACGGGCCGTCAGGTTTGCAAGCGTGGAGTTGGCAATGTGTGAGGTAACTATCTTAGGCGTCGCCGTAGGCACAGGTGTGGCCGTGGGCACCCGCGTAGCCGTCGCCGTCGGTGTAGCTGTGAGAGTAGACGTTGCCGTGGGCAGTGGTACGAATATAGGCGCAGTCGTAGCTGTTGCTGTGGCCGCAGGCGCGGGCATAGGCGTAGCTGTTGCGGTAGGCACCGGCACAGGAGTGGCCGTGGGCACGAGCGTAGCTGTTTGCGTCGCCGTAGGCAAGGGCGTCGCCAGCGGCTCCGGTGTGAGGCTGGCATCTGGAGTAGGCGTCACTCTTACAACACAACCTGATAGGGTCCCGCTCATTGCGCTCAGCAGAAGAACGATGGCCAAACGGAAAAGGGAAAGATGGAACAAGACGCTGCTCCCAAGATCAAGGGTACAGTGAACAATACGTACGGTGGATGTCAGCGGTTTCGTACTCTCGGAGAATCAGCTTGGGTTGGCGTGCAAATGGTTGCTAGTTCATCTACTCTGTGTATTTCACTTCCTTCCTGGAGACGATATGATGTGGTCTGATAAGATGCAACCGCATGGAACCGTGCAGCAATGACGATACCGTTATCATTGAGTTCTGAACGAGCCGCCAAACGGGTCTTACGCCCGCTGGTTGTGGCGATTCTGATCGGGGCTGTGGCCCTTGGCTTGGTGGGCGTTGCACATGCCAAAGAGCGGCACGTTCTGGTCCTGGAGGTCAACGGCATCATCAACCAGGTGACGGAGCGGTTCATTGCCCGGGAGGTGCGGCGAGCTGAGGAAGATGAAGCAACCCTGATCATAATCAAGTTAGACACCCCCGGCGGCCTTCTGGACTCCACACGCAAGATCACCCAGCACCTGCTCAACGCCGATGTGCCTTCGGTGGTCTATGTAACCCCCCGCGGGGCACAGGCGGCCTCGGCGGGCACGTTTATCACTGCCGCCGCCACATTCGCCGTCATGGCGCCAGGGACCAACATTGGCGCCGCCAGCCCCGTAGGCTCGTCGGGCGAAGACCTTCCCCAGACCCTCAAATCCAAGGCATTCAGCGATGCCGCCGCCGAGATGCGCGGCATAGCCACGCTTCGCGGTCGTAACGCTGAGAAGCTGGAGGCCACTGTGCTCCAGGCGCTCTCTTTTACCGCCGACGAAGCGGTCAAATCCAACCTGGTGGACTTCATCGCCAGTGACATGGACGACCTACTGGCACAGCTCAATGGGCGAGAGGCGCAGCTGCGGCCACCCACCGGGCCAAAGGTGGTCCTGGACACCCAGAACGTGGTGATGCGTACCACAGATATGAGCCTTGTTGATCAGCTCCTCCGCTTCCTCGCCGACCCCAATATCGCCTTCCTTCTCCTCTCCTTGGGCGGCCTGGGACTCCTGGTGGAGCTGATAAGTCCTGGCCTGATAGCCCCTGGCGTCGTGGGTGCCATCCTACTGGTGGTGGCCCTGGTGGTCTTGGGGAGCCTATCCGTAAACTGGGCGGGTGTGGTGCTCATCCTCATGGCAATAGCTCTGGCGGTGCTGGAAGTTTACGTAGGAGGCTTTGGCATCCTGGGCATTGGCGCTATCGTTAGCTTTGTACTGGGCGGCTTCCTGCTCTTCTTCCACGGCGCCACGCGCTCGCCTACGATGCCGAGCTTAAGTGTGAGCCTGTGGGTGCTGGTTCCAACGGTGGCGGTGCTTGCAGGGGGTGGGGGATGGGTCATCTGGACTATGATAAAGTCGCGACGGGAGCAAGGTGGAGAGGACACGCCACGGGTGCTTGGCGCAACAGGCTACTCGGCCACAGAGCTAGCCCCCAGGGGAGTGGTGCAAGTGGCGGGAGAACAATGGAGCGCCGTTTCCGCGGACAGAACGACCATACCTGCAGGACAGGAGGTCCGGGTTACTGGGGTCAGCGGGGCCACGGTCACAGTGGTGCGGGTGGGAACAGGCGGTGGCGACACGGAGACCGAAGGCCGGGGAATATAATACCAGGCGCGCCACCCGATTCTACCCTGGGAGGGAAACATGGCTATCAACGTTATCAAGCAGTACGAGCGCATGGTGGTGTTCCGCTGGGGCAGATTTACTGGAGTACGTAGTCCAGGGTTCCGATGGACATGGCCTGTTGCGGAGGCTCGAAAGGTCGTGGACCTGCGCGAGACGTTCCTGGATATCCCGCGGCAGACCTGCATCACCAAGGACAACGCGCCCATAGACATAGACTTCCTGACCTACCTGCGTGTGATAGAGGACAAGGTGGAGGCCACGGTCCTGCAAGCGGCGGACTTTGTTGGAATGGCCAGGGGCCTGGCCACCACCACGCTGCGGGCGGTGGTGGGCGACATGGACCTGGACGAGGTGCTGTCCAAGCGCGACCAGGTGAACTCTGTGCTGCGTACCAAGCTGGACGAGGCCACTGAGAACTGGGGAGTGAAGGTCACAAGGGTAGAGATACGCGAGATCATACCCCCTAAGGAGGTCCAGGACGCCATGAACCGCCAGATGGCGGCGGAACGGGTCCGGCGCGCTGCTGTCACAGAGGCTGAAGGTATCAAGGCATCAGCTATCCTGCGCGCCGAAGGCGATAGGCAGGCGGCCATCTTGCAGGCTGAAGGTGAAAGGCAGTCGGCTATCCTGCGGGCGGAGGGCAACCGCCAAGCGGCCATTCTGAATGCTGAGGGGTTTGCCAACGCTCTGAACCAGATCAACGCCGCAGCCCAGACCGCCGACGCCCGTACCATGAGCCTCCAGTATTTTGAGACGCTGAAGAAGCTGGGCGAGGGTGCTGCCACCAAGTTCATATTCCCACTGGAGTTCACCACCATGCTCCAGAGCTTTATTGGCGGTATGGGAGGCAACCGCGCTGGCGATGGCGGTAGCACGAGCTAGCAGGTTGCTGAAAAAGGGAAGGCCATAGTCCCGACAAGTCGGGACTATGGTGGGGGTCTGGGGGATACCCCCAGACATACTCCCTGCCACCTTCCTTCGGCCTACTCAGGACAGGCTCTGGCCAGAAAGGTGGCAGGGTCCTATGATGCTCCGCTCATCGAGACTCTCGACACAGTCGGAGGGGATGGTCGAAAAGGGTTCTTCACCACCCTGCTATCAGTCTGGAATATAACGATGTCGAAGGAGGATTAAGCATGAAGGCCATGTACATTCAGGAGCAAGGTGATATTGGTAAGTTTATCTACGGAGACCTGCCGGAGCCGGTGCCAGGCCCTGGAGAGGTCCTGGTGCGGCTGCGCGCCGCAGCACTCAACCATCTTGACCTTTACGCCCGGTCCGGAGGGAACAGGGTGCGAGTGGGGCCTTTCCCCCACATATTGGGCTGCGACATGGCGGGGGAGGTGGCAGCCCTGGGGCCGGATGCGGATGGCAGGGCCAAGGTGGGCCAGCGGGTGCTGGTGGACTACGTTATAAAGTGCGGCAAATGCGAGTTCTGCGCCACGGGCCGCGACGAGCTGTGCCGCCGGTCGCAGCGCATGGGCGTGGACGTGGCTGGGGGATATGCCCAGTACCTGAAGGCTCCCTGGCAAAATGTATATCCTATTCCTGCCTCGCTGTCCTTTGAGCATGCGGCGGCCATCCCTCTGGTGTTTCACACCGCCTGGCACTGCCTTGTGACCAAGGCTGGACTCCGCGCCGGCGAGAGTGTGCTCATCAACGCTGCCGGCAGTGGCGTAGGAAGCGCTGGGATAGAGATTGCCAGGGCCTTGAACGCCCGTGTGCTGGTCACCGCGGGCAGCGACGCCAAGATAGCGCGAGCCAAAGAGATGGGAGCAGAGGGTGGCGTCAACTACACCGCTACCCCAGCTTTCAGCGGCCCCATCCGCCAGATGGCTGGGGGCGAGGGGGTGGACGTGGTGTTCGACAGCGTTGGCGCAGCTACGTGGGAAGAAAGCATACTGAGCATGAAGCGTGGCGGCAGATACATCACCTGCGGCGTCACCTCTGGTCACCTGGCTAACATACACCTGGGCAGGATGTTCATCAGCGGCCTTACTGTGATGGGTTCTGGTGATCGCAGCCGCCGCGAGTTTGCTGACTTTATGCGCCTGGTGGATATGGGCGTGCTCCACGGCGTGGTGGGCAAGGTGTTTCCTTTGCAGAAGGCGGGGGAGGCCCATCAACTGATGGAAGACCGCGACTTCTTTGGTAAGATAGTGCTTCAGATCCCGTAGGCTTCTCAGGGTGATAAAAAACCTCTTTGACCATCCCCCTGACCCCCTTCCTGTCTAGGAAGGGGGTGAAAGAGATATCTGGGGGATACCCCCAGACCCACACCAAAGGGGCTTTGTCCCTCTGGACTTCCCTTGTTCAGCAACCTGCTATAGCTCCGCGACCATTAATCGCTTAATCGCTGAGGCGTCTTGAATCCTTGCCTTTACAATGTCTCTAATCATCAAACGTGCCGGGTCAGCGCAAGAATTGGAGGATGCCCGTGCCATCCGGCGCCAGGTGTTTGTCCAGGAGCAGGGCGTCCCTCAAGAGATGGAGACGGATGCCCTGGACGCAGCGGCCCTACATGCCGTTGCCCTTAGTGACGGCGTCGTAGTGGGCACAGGGCGGTTGATCCTCAGCATACCCGGCTGCGGCATCATTGGGCGGATGGCGGTGGCCCAGCCGCTGCGCCGCCTGGGGGTAGGCGGCAAGATTCTGTCGTTCCTGGAGGAGCAGGCCCGGGCCCAGCGAGTGCCGCGCATAACGCTCCATGCGCAGAGCTACGTCAAGGAGTTTTACGCGCGCCACGGCTACAGGGAGGAGGGCAAGCCGTTCATGGAGGCGGGTATACTCCACGTGCAGATGTTCAAGGAGCTGGGGTAGAACGGTGGTATCGCTGGTGGTCTCCAGCTTTGCACGAAAGGCCCGTTAAGACCAATGTGGCGTCCAGGTAGGCCACCGCTTGGCGAAAAAGTTTCAACGGCTGCGGTAGGCGATCCGTCATGCCGTCCAAGGCCCGTGGAAAGAGTAGTCTAGACATGACATCAGGTATAGGAGGTTACTATGACTTTGCCGCTTTCCCACATAAGGGTGGTGGAAATTTGCCAGCACCTAGCAGGGCCAATGACCGCCATGCATCTGGCTGACCAGGGGGCGGATGTCATCAAGATTGAGCCGCATGCCGGCGACTCCACTCGCGGTGACTCGCCGGCAATCCATGATACGCCTGGAATGGGACTGCGCATTCTCACATTCAACCGGAACAAGCGAGCCATTGTGGTGGACTATGCGAAACCCCACGGGTTAGAGATAGTCCACGCCTTGGTACGCCGGGCCGATGTTTTTGTCATAAACGTGCGCGTGGGAGCGCGCCAGCGGCACGGCCTCACATATGAAGACCTGGCAGCAAAGAATCCGAGGCTGGTGTACGCGTCCATTACGGGCTTCGGCGACGAAGGACCAGAGGCAGATTTGCCTGGTAATGACATGACAATACAGGCCAGGTCAGGGGACCTGGCAGCCCGGAGGTTACCCAATAGCTCTCCTCCTGGGCAGACCTCCCTGTGGCATATTGACATGTCCACGGCCATGCTTGCCTTCGGCGCGATAGTGCTGGCCCTCTACGAAAGGGACCGCACAGGCAAAGGGCAAAAGGTTGAGGCTAACTTGTTGCAGAGTGCCATGGCGCTTCAGGCGTTGCAATTGACGAGAGCTAGTGGCATTGCCGGGGGCTATCCAGCCAAGTCGGATGGTTTGCCAAGTCACTACCCGTGCAGTGACGGACGCTACATATACATGGGAGCCGGGGGAGACAGGTGGGGAACCGTTTGTGGCGCGTTAGGGCTTGAGGCCCTGGTGGAGGATCCAAGGTTCAGTACGCAGGAAAAACGGGTACATAATGATGGGGTCCTGCGCGAAATCCTGGCTCGCTACTTTGCTACCAGGCCTGCGGCTGAATGGGAGGCTATGCTCAAATCCCAACGACAATATGCGTCGGTGCTGAACGACATTGGTGACCTGTATGACGACCCTCAAGTCATAGCCAACGAAATGATCGTCCAGTTTGAGCAGCCTGGGATGGGCTGGGTGAAGGCGGTAAATGCCCCTTTCAGGATGTCTGAGCATCTGGAGGAGCAGCGGGTTTGGCGTTCCGTGCCAACATTGGGCCAGCATACGAAGGAGGTGCTGCAAGAGCTTGGTTACAGCCCGGCAAGGATTGAGTTCCTCAAAGCAGAGGGCGTGTTGGCCTAAGACACTATCCCGCCACACCCCATTTCAAAGCCACTGGAGAAGGGGATTCCAGATGGGCACAGCCTCGGACGGGATAGTCGAAGGAGATTTCATAGCGCTGTTCTGGAGAGACGAAATTCGCCAATTGAGGAACTGGGAAGATTATGTTTGACAAATCAGCAAGACATGGTGGTATTATCTGGCTATGCCAAAGGGCTTCTTAGGCGATAGTGGGCGCGGACGTCTGTTTTTATGTGGCCAGGCTGCTAGAAGCTATAGGTCCTAAACTACGGAAAGGGGGGCACGATGGACTTCCAGATTCACTATACAGACGATCAGGAACGGTTTCGAATAGAGGTCAGGAGCTGGCTGGAGGAGAACATACCGGCGAGTATGAGGTTGCCAGTAGACCCAGCTGACCCAACAGAAGAGCAGTGGCAGTTCTGGCGAGGTATGCATCGCAAACTGGGGGCCAAGGGGTGGCTTCATCCGACCTATCCCAAAGAGTACGGCGGAGGGGGCCTATCGGGTGAGCACGAGACGATTATCCTGGAGGAGTTCCAGAGGGCCGATGTGGCCCGGGGAGGTAATAGCCTGTCATTGCCCCCTCTGCTGGTCTGGGGTACAGAAGAGCAAAAGCAGAAGTTCCTCGTGCCTCTCCTGAAGGGAGAGATGATTACCTGGGAGAAGCTGACCGAGCCACACTCAGGGGCTGACCTGGCGAGCTATCAGAGCCGAGCTGTCAGGGATGGCGATTCGTGGATACTCAATGGCTCGGCGGTCTTCCCTGGTGGCCATGAAACCGAACCTAGTTGGTACTACGGCCCCATGTTGACGGACCCGCAGGCTCCGCGGCATAGGAATCTGGGGTTCTTCATGATTCCATATCCTGCACCAGGAATGAGCGTCCAATGGATGAATTTGGTTCATGGCCAGGACAAGTTTAACCGCAAGGCATTCCTCTTTATGGACGACGTACGTGTGCCAGCTGACCACCTTATTGGTGGCGACCACAGTGGGTGGCAGGTAGTCAACACTACTCTAGAGCAGGAACACGGTGGCCGTGGGAGGGCTTTCTTCAGAGACGAAATTGCAGTTTCCATTGTGGACTACCTGCATCAGAAAAGGGGGCTGGGGAAGCATCCAGGAGGAGACCCTGTGCTCCAGCAGTCTGCCGTTGACGTATTCATAGATGCGCATCTGGATGAGCTGTTTGGCATGCGGACCTACTCGATGTACATGAACAGGCAGGAGATGAGCTGGGAGGGCGCGATGAATGCGCTGTTTGCCAGAAATCACAGGCTCAGGAACGCGGCCACAGCTCGAGATGTGATGCAGATGTATGCCATGCTTGGTACTCATGACCCGCTAACGCCTCACGGTGGAGTGCAAGAGGTGTTCCAACGTACAAGTTTTCAAGCCCAGCACGGAGCGGGGAGTCGCAACATCGCCAAGGTTGTGCTTGCCAGGCGAATAGGGATCAGCCGTACCAAGGAGCGGCCGGCCCCTACGCCTGCCACGGCTACTAAGTACACCGTGTAATGGCGTAGCGGATTCGGCAAAAACTATACAATCTTGACTCTGGAAAGCGGGTATGAATGTAATTCTGCTTAGGGGCAACACAAGTAAGTGAGTAGCCTTACAAAAGCGTTTTGGTGCGCTCTATAGTCTCTAAGTGGGGACTTACGGGCGGTTGCCAAGTAGTTGAAAGGGGCAGCGCATGAATTTTGAGAATACCTACACCAAGGAGCAGGAAGAGTTCCGCATGGAGGTCCGGGCTTGGATTAAGGCGAACGTCCCAGAGAACATGCGGATGCCCGCCATGTCGCGTGGCATTTTTGGGTACGAAGAAGGCAGTGACCGCGCGGCGGAGATGATGGCTTTCTGGAAGGAGAAACACTTGGAGCTCGGAAAGAAGGGGTGGCTCTATCCCACCTATCCGAAGCAGTACGGCGGCGGTGGTTTCACAGCAGAACATGAGGCGACCCTCGCGGAGGAGTTCCACAAAGGAGGAGTGGTACCGCATCACTCCGATGCCCAGACTATTGATCCAGTCCTGGTCTGGGGTACCGAGGCCCAGAAGCAGAAGTTCGTTGTTCCCTTAGTGAGAGGAGAGAAGACCAGCCACCGGGCGCTCACCGAGCCCCAAAGTGGCTCGGACTTGGCCAACGTCCGAACCCGGGCTGTCAGGGATGGAGATGACTGGCTGATCACCGGGCAGAGAGTCTTCATCAGCACCTTCGAGGGCGTCGACTATCTTTCTGGCCCGGCTATGACAGACCCCGATGCGCCCCGGCACCGTAACGTTGGTTTCTTCCTAATTCCCAACCCCGTCAAGGGGCTGACTATGCAGAATATGAACCTGATCACTGGGAAACCCAAGTTCATATTTATGGACAACGTACGCGTGCCAGCAGACCACCTTATTGGCGATCCGACGCAAGGCTGGCAGGTGATGGGAACCGTTCTGGATCAGGAACAACAAAGCAGCGGCAGTGCTGTTGCGCCTGAGAACCGCGTGGTGACTACCTTGGTTGACGTTATGCAACAGAATAGAAAGCGAGGGACCCACTCAGGATCTGACCCTGTGCTCCAGCAGAACACGGTGAGTGCCTGGATTGACCACCACATCTATGCTCTGTTTGTTATGCGTACCCACTGGTTGTTCATGAGTAAGACGGCGATGGGCTGGGAAGGGGCTACCGGCAGGCACATCAACCGAGAGGAGGGATTACGTACCAAAGCTAGGGTGCGTACTGTCATGGGTATGTATGCTCACCTCGGCAAGAATGATCCTCTGGCCCCCTATGGCGGCTTGCAGGATTGGCAGCAGATGTCGTACCCCCATACTGCCGGGGGTATCAATATCGGCAAGGTAATAATAGCCCGGCGTATCGGCATCAGCCGCACCAGAGAGCGTGCAGCTCCCACCCGCCTGACTGCTACTAAGACCACAGTGTAATAGCTAAGCGGAGCCGGCAAACACCATACCGCCCACGCAATGGGCGGTACGGTGTTTGTGCACTCGGACCCGTCGTTCAGTTGCAACACCAGGGGAAGAAGGCCGTGCATCGCTAATCTGTTGTACGACCAAACAACCTTGGCTCAAGATGAACGGGGCGGATTAGCAGCCCCGCAAAACAGGATGACGGTTCTTGACGCTGCAGGACGCCGTCGTATATAGTCGGGTATCTGAAACCATCTGTATTGCCTAGCAGATAAGGAAGGTGCACGATGGACTTTGATAGCACCCCTCCCACCCCAGAGATGGAGAAGTTCCGCAATGAGGTCCGGACCTGGCTCAAATCGAACGTTCCAGAAGACATGAAGATGCCTATGGGCACAGCTCACGGCATCATTCGGTATGAGGAAGCGGGAGACCGTGCGCCGGAGATGACGGCTTTCTGGAATGAGAAACACAGGGAGCTTGGAAAGAGGGGCTGGCTCTACCCCACCTATCCGAAGCAGTACGGCGGTGGCGGCCTCACAGGAGACCATGAGGCAATCATCCACGAGGAGTTCCGCAAGGGAGGCGTCGTACCCCACCACTCTGGTGGCACGACCATCGAACCCATTCTGGTCTGGGGCACTGAGGAGCAGAAGCAGAAGTTCGTGACTCCTCTTCTGAGGGGGGAGAAGACCTGTCACCAGAAGCTCACCGAACCTCAGAGCGGCTCCGACCAGGCTAACGTCCGGAACAGGGCTGTCAGGGACGGCGATGACTGGCTGCTCAGCGGGCAGAACACTTTCATCAGCACCTTTCAGGGTGTGAGCTTTCTTTCCGGCCAGGCTATGACTGACCCGGAAGCGCCCAGGCACAGGAACACCGGGTTCTTCATAGTTCCCAACCCATCCCCGGGACTCCAGATCGTGCCTATGACTCTGGTGGGGGTCAACGTGCAGAATTTCGTCTACATGGACAACGTGCGGGTTCCGGCGGACCATCTCATTGGTGGTCCGACCCAGGGCTGGCAGGTAATGAGTACTGTTATGGAGAGTGAGCACAGCGGCAGGGGAGGCGTTGCGTTTGAGGATGCTGTGGTGACCAACCTGGTTGATTACATGCAAGAGAGTAGAAGGAGAGGCAACCTACCAGGCGGTGACCCTTGGCTCCAGGAGAAGGCACTGGACGCCTGGATTGAGGATCACGTACATGCATTGTTCAGCACACGTAACCACTGGTTGGTCATGAATAAGCAGACGATGAGCTGGGAAGGTGCTACCAACGGCCTGTTTAACCGATACCGGGTCATACACGCCAAAGCGAAGGTGCGGGATGTGATGGGCATGTATGCTAACATCAACAAGCACGATCCTCTGGCCCCCTACGGCGGCATGCAGGAGCTTGAGATGCGGGAGCGACACAGCGACCACGGTGGCGGAAGTCTCAACATCACCAAGGTGATCGTGGCGCGGCGCTTAGGCATCAGCCGCACCAGGGATCAGGCAGCTCCCACCCACATGAGCGCGCCGGGTGGAGTCAAGGTCCCATAATGGTTTGAGGAATCCGGCCACGGACGCGGCTTAGAGCCGAAGAAGATGTTTTCTGCGGAACCGATCAACTTCGCATGTGCGTACTGGTTTCATAGTTGGCAAAAGGAGAGTGGCATGGAGCAGGTTAGCAAAGGCAAGATTGGGCCCGTTCTCAGAATGTTCGCGGTGGCCGTGGCTCTAATTATGGCGGCCCTGGCGTGTGGCCCCGGAGAGGAAGCTACACCCACTCTTGCTGCCACTGCTACCTTGTCGCCCACGGCGATCCCTACGGCGGCGCCTTTGGCTACGCCTACGCCAACGCGCCCAAGCCCAGTAGCCACACCAACACCCACATCCGTGGCTGTGTTTACGCCCACACCAACTCCTGGCGTGCAGCCCAAAAAAGGCGGCACAATCCGGTTTATTGCTGGCTCTTATCCTCCATCGCACGACGCACAGTTTCTGACCGCATCAAGCGGGCTTCCCGTCTATAACAGCAGGCTGTACAGTAACCTCTTCGTCAACTACGAAGGAAACAAGATAGATTGCGAGATATGCACGGAGTGGCGGTTGGAGGATGCTGGGAAGACTATGGTGTTCAAGCTCCAGCCGGGTATCAAGTTCCACAATGGAAAAGAGATGACCTCTGCTGATGTTGCGTATTCGCTAAAGATGCTGATGGGGCAGATAGATGGCATTGTATCGCCCAGGGCCGGAGTCATTAAGGAGTACATAGACGCAGTTGAAACACCTGGAGCTTACGAGGTACGCGTGAAGCTGGTGCGCCCCTCCATCTTCGTTCAGAAAGTCCTGGCTATTGGCGCTGGGGTCATATATCCGACAGGAACTACCCGTGCCGACCTGGCGAAAGCGCCAGCCGGTTCCGGGCCATACGTTCTCACTAGGGCAGTGCAAGGAGCTAGCATGTTCTACGAGCGGAACACTAGCTACTTCAAACCCGGCCTTCCATATCTTGACAGCCAAGAGGTGACCGTAGTTGCCGATTCCACCGCCAGCTTAGCTGCATTTCTCACTCACAAGACGGAGACACTGATTGCCACCTCCGATAACCCTGGGCAGATTCAAGTGCAGTTCGACAAGTTGGTCGAACAGGGCAATATGAGCCACAGCAGCGCCGGGCCTGCCTCCGGAGCTCAAGGTTGTTTCATGGCGAACGACAAGCCACCATTCAGCAATATTAAGCTCCGGCAGGCCGTCAACTTGACGCTGGACAGGGTGGCGGTCGGCGAGGTGACCTTTGGCAATAAGTATGTAGAACAGCTTCTCTTCTACAACCAGGGTTTGGAGTTCGCTACGCCAAAGGAACAGATCTGGAACATAGTGCCAGGCTGGGGAACCGGGGCAAAGAAGCAGCAGGAGATTGAACAGGCCAAGCAGTTACTAAAAGATGCGGGCTACCCAAATGGCATAGATGTGTTGCAGCTTGGCCGCACAACGGGCTGGGAATCGCACGGGGTGTACAATGAAGAGGCACAGCGGCAACTGGCCAAAGTCGGAATCAGGACCAAGTTTGATTTTGTTGACGCTGTGACTCATCAGAATCGTCTGAACGATAGCGCGTATCAATTGAGCTGTTACAGATACGCCCTTACGACCTACGACCCGGACGAGATAGTTGGGCAGTACTGGATAACCGGAGCCACTCGGAACAATTTTGCGTACGCTAACCCCGAAGTTGACAAGTTGTTCCTCCTGATGTCAGCCGAGGCGGACCCGGCAAAAAGGAAGGCTCTCTTCTTCCAAATCCAGGACATTATCATTCTCAAGGACGTGGCGTATGCTGGCCTCCCGCATGTGAATGCAGATAACTACTGGTGGGGCCGGCTTCAAGGATTCACGCAAGGTTTCAGCATCAGGTTTTCCAGCGGCCTGTTCCGTGGGGACCGGCTGTGGCTCAAAGACTAGCGGTTGTGGAGCCCTGCCTGTAGTATACTAGCTGTCTGCCATGTGTAATACATTCAGGTAGTTCGGTCAATAGCAGATTGGAAAGGGTGAGAAAGCTATGAGCCGTGAGACGATTGGTCCTAGATTTCCAATCGTGAGGATCCTTGCGATAGCCTTACCTGTGATTCTGATAGCCCTGGCCTGCGGCCCGGGCGAGCAAGCCACTCCCACACCTGTTGCTACCGCTACGTTAGTGCCCACTCCAACTCCTACTGCCACGCCCCTGGCTACGGCTACGCCAACGCGCCTAGGCCCAATAGCCACACCAACACCCACATCCGTGGTTGTGTCCACCACAACACCAACTCCTGGCGTGCAGCCCAAAAAAGGCGGCGTCCTCCGGTTTTCTGGTGGTTATCCTTCCTCGCACGACGCTCAGTTTCTGGCCACTTCAAGCGGGTTCAATATCTGGAATAGCAGGCTGTACAACAACCTCTTAGTCAACTACGAAGGAGACAAGATAGATTGCGAGATCTGTACAGAGTGGCGGTTGGAAGATGGTGGGAAGACCATGGTGTTCAAGCTCCGGCCGGGTATCAAGTTCCACAATGGGAAGGAGATGACATCTGCCGACGTCGCATATTCGCTGAATATGATGATGGGTCAGGTAGACGGGCTCGTTTCGCCCAGGTCAGGAGTCATTAAAGAGTACATAGACTCGATTGAAACGCCTGGAACTTACGAACTACGAATTAAGCTTGTACGCCCCTCCATCTTTGTTCAGAAAGTCTTGGCTATTAGCGCTAGCGTCATTTATCCGACAGGAACTACCCGTGCCGACCTGGC
>SHYF01000016.1 GCA_009692985.1 Dehalococcoidia bacterium | reverse complement strand
AGTTTGACATCCCCATCATGGGTATGTATAATGTGGTGCGTCAGGTGAACCACATGGCTAAAGATTACTACATCATCCTCGGAGTGACCCGTGACGCCTCGGACAAGGACGTCCGCCAGGCGTACCGCGGTTTGGCCCGCAAGTACCATCCCGACGTTAACAAGAAGGACAAGGACGCTGAGGAGAGGTTCAAAGAGATCAACGCCGCCTACGAGGTCATATCCGACCCAGAGAAGCGCAAGAAGTACGACCAGTTCGGCGAAAACTGGAAGTATGCAGATAGGTTCGCCAGTGCCGGCGACAGTGCGCCCAGCGGGCCTTTCTACAGGCAGAGATCCGGTGCTGGAGGCTCAACCTTCGACTTGGGTGACCTGCGTGACATGGGCTTTGGTGACCTCTTTGGCGACGTACGGACTGGCCAAAGGCGCAGCGGTCGCCGCACCGTGATACAGGATACTCCGGTGGAGGTCCCAGTGGAGGTCAGCCTGGAGGAGGCCTACGCCGGCGTCACACGCATCGTGCAGATTCCCGCCTCGGTCGCCGGGCAGGCTCGTCGCCTGGAGGTGCAGATACCCCCAGGCGTGGACACTGCATCACGCGTCCACGTTTCCATTGGAAGCGGCGCGGAACTGTACCTGGTGGTGGCCGTCAAGCCCCATCACCGTTTCACACGCAAGGGCGCTGACCTCTATGTAGACCTGCCCGTGTCCCTGGTGGACGCTATCCTGGGCTGTGAGCAGGATGTTCAGACCATGAAAGGCAAGTTGGTCCTCACTCTGCCTCACGAAAGCCAGAATGGCCAGGTCTTCCGACTGCGCGGCCAGGGCATGCCACGCCTGGACGATCCCACATCCCTGGGCGACCTGTTCGTCGCATTGAAGGTGGTGCTGCCTACCAACCTGACCGAACGGGAGCGCCAGCTATTTGAGGAGCTGAGCACCAGTCGCGGCGGAAGGAGCGCGAAGCAATGACAACCAGCCGTGATGAGCCGCTGTACGTCATCAGCGTAGTTGCTCGCATGGTGGGAGTGCATGCTCAGACATTGCGCTACTACGAAAGGGCCGGGCTTATCGCTCCATCCCGTTCCGTGGGCAATCGTCGCTACTACTCGGAGCGTGACCTGGAAAGGCTCCGGCGCATCAAGACGTTGATGGACGACATGGGCATGAACCTGGCGGGCGCTGAGGTGGTCCTGCGCCTCACCGAGCGCATAAGCGAGTTGGAGCAGCAGATTGGTCTGCTGGCGGATGAGATACACAGGCTCCACGCCGACGGGGAGCCGCGCGCGCTTCAAGAGGGCCGCCAGCCATGATTGGGAACGCTAAGGTAAGCCTAGCAGGCTGCTGAAAATGGGGAGTCCAGAGGGGCGAAGCCCTTCTGGTGGGGGTCTGGGGGTATCCCCCAGATATCTCTCTCGCCCCCTTCCTGGCCAGGAATGGGGAAGGGGGATGGTCGAAGGAGTTGTTGGTAACAAACTAAGGCAGGGGACATAGCAATGGTACTAGGACCAGAGAACTTCACTGAACAGGCCCAAGAGGTGCTGACCAACTCCCAGGAGCTGGTGCGGAACTACCACCATAGCCAGTGGGATGTGGAACACATCCTACTCGCCCTGCTCCAGTTGGAGCGTGGCGTTCCAATGGAGGTCATGGAGTCCTTGGGAGTCAACGTGGATGTCATGAAGGCCCGCGTGGAACAGGTGCTCAACCGCACCCCCAAGCTGGCCCACGAAACATCGCAGATCTATTACACGCCCCGCGCTAGGCGCGCCGTGGAGAACGCCAAGGCCGAGGCCGACCGCTTGAAGGACGAATACGTAGGCACGGAGCACCTGCTCATTGGCTGTGTCCTGGTCCAGGACGGCCAGGCCCCCGCAATCTTCAAGGAGTTCGGCATTGACCAGGAGAAGGTGTACAAGGCGTTGCAGCAGGTCCGCGGCAGCGCCCGGGTCACCGACCCTCGTGCGGAGAGCAAGTACCGCGCCCTGGAGAAGTACAGCGTTGACCTTACGGCTTTGGCCCGCGCCGGCAAGCTGGACCCAGTTATCGGGCGGGACGAAGAGATCCGCCGCCTGATGCAGACACTCACACGGCGCACCAAGAACAACCCTGTGGTCATCGGCGAGGCCGGCGTCGGCAAGACCGCCATAGTAGAGGGGCTGGCTGAGTACATTGTGGCAGGCGACGTGCCGGACATTCTGAAGGGCCGCCGGGTCCTGGCCTTGGACATGGGCGCGCTGGTAGCCGGCTCCAAGTTCCGCGGGGAGTTCGAAGAGCGCCTCAAGGCCATCATGGACGAGGTGAAGCAGGCCAAGGGCGAGGTCATCCTGTTCATAGACGAGATACACAACGTTGTGGGCGCTGGTGCTGCCGAGGGCGCTATCGACGCATCCAATCTAATGAAACCAGCCCTGGCCCGCGGCGAGCTCCAGTGCATCGGCGCTACCACGCCCGACGAGTACCGCAAGCATTTCGAGAAGGACTCCGCCCTGGAGCGGCGTTTCCAGCCCATCTGGGTTGGCGAGCCATCATTAGAAGTAGCTATCCAGATGCTCATGGCCTTGAAGCCCAAGTACGAGGCGCATCACAAGATAAAGATAGACGACTCTGCCATAGTTGAGGCGGTTAAGCTAAGCGCGCGATACATCCCCGATAGGCACCTGCCCGATAAGGCGGTGGATCTCATTGACGAGGCCGCCAGCAAGTTGCGGATTGACGCCCAGACCATGCCCAGGGAGCTCCGGGAACAGGAGCGCCGTATCCAGCAGTTGCAGAACGAGGAGAGCGCCGCGTCCCGGCGCTCGGACTACAGGCAAGCCGCCACGCTCAAGTCCCAGCGATTGAAGCTGGAAGCGGAGTACAACAGCGGCAAGGCCGATTGGATGAAGGACAAGAAGATAAACGACGTGGTGGAAGCCGAGAACATAGCGGAGCTGATTGGCAAATGGACAGGCATTCCCGTCCATCAGCTTCTGGAGGAGGAGGCGCAGCGACTCTTGCACATGGAGGAGCGGCTCCACCAGCGGGTCATCGGCCAGGACCACGCTATCCAGGTGGTGGCCGATGCCATACGGCGCGCCCGCGCTGGCATGAAGGACGCCCGCAGGCCCGTGGGCAGCTTCATCTTCCTGGGGCCAACCGGCGTCGGCAAGACGGATCTGGCCCGTTCCCTGGCCCAGTTCCTATTCGACGACGAGTCCAACATGGTGCGCTTAGACATGTCCGAGTACATGGAGAAACACACAGTCTCCCGCCTCATCGGTGCGCCGCCTGGATACGTTGGCTACGACGAAGGCGGCCAGCTCACCGAGGCGGTGCGCCGCCGTCCCTTCCGCGTTGTCCTGTTCGACGAGATCGAGAAGGCCCACCAGGACGTGTTCAACATACTGCTACAGATACTGGAGGACGGACGCCTCACCGACGGACATGGCCGCACGGTGGACTTCAGCAACACGGTGGTCATCATGACCAGCAACCTGGGCACCGTCGAGCTTGGCCGCCAGGCCATCGGGTTCCGCACAGGCCAGGACACGGAGTCGGACCGTGAGAAGCTGCGGGGCTCGGTGGAGGACGCCCTGAAGAGGGCCTTCCGCCCGGAGTTCCTGAACCGCATTGATGAGATTGTCATATTCGACCCGCTGACCCAGGAGCAGATAGAGCGCATTGTGGGTCTGATGATGGGCGAGGTGTCGAAGCGCCTGGCGGAGCGGGGCGTGACGGCGGAGCTTACGCCTGCGGCGCGAGTGTGGCTGGCCAAGGAGGGTTTCGACCCCACATTTGGCGCAAGGCCCCTGCGCCGTGCCATGCAGCGGCACGTAGAGAACCCGCTATCCAAGGCCATCCTGGCTGGCGAGTTCAAGGACGGTGACCGCGTGGTTGTAGACGCTGGCCCTGAGGGCCTTGCCTTCCGCAAGGCAGAGGAGAGGGTGGGGGTGGGCACTTAGGCGCTACTTACCGTCGCTTTGAATGAGAAAGGGCGTGCCTGACGTCAGGCACGCCCTTTCTAAAACGAATGATTTTACTTTAGGCGGAGATAGTAGTTCTCTGCCATTTGGTAAGCCAATGCCCACACGTTAGGGTCTTTGCCTGTCCTGTTAGGGTTATGATACGCCTGAATGGAGTTAAATATCGGCCCACTGAAGATCTTGGTGGCCAATCCCTGCTTAACGATTTCGACAGGTTTGACACCATTACCCCATGTGTAGGCGCCTCCGTTGTCTACCAACATGGAACGGAAAGCGCCCACGATTGGGTATAAATAACCATTGGGGAATGGATAGTTGGTAGCCTCACTTATGATAGGCAAAGTCCGGGGCCTCTTCAATTTCGTGCACCCCTTGAGCCCACCGTAACGCCCGCCTGTCGCTATGTATTGCTCAGGTACCACTTCTTGGATTGTTTCCCAGATTTCCAACATGTCCTTGGCGACTGGATATAACTTCTCGTAGGATGCGGTGTTATGGTCGAACTGCCTGAGGCAAGCCTCTTTGCCGGAATACGCGACTATGGGATGCTTCACGTCGCTATAGTGGTCTCGGTTCAAGGCGGTGAGCAAGGCGATGATCTCGCGGACGTCTATTGGGGCGTCTTCCTCTCTCCAGGATATCTGGCTTGTGATACGTGGACCCAGTGCATTCTTCAGCTCTTGGAACCTGCCATCAAGGTGAAGCAAGTCCTTGGCCTGTTGGCCCGCCTGAGCGACGAAGACCTCGACTGTTCTTTTGAAGACCAGACGCCCCGCAAAGTGGCGGAGCACGTGCGTTAGCGCCCGCACGCGCGCCCTGCCTGTGCTGGAAGGAAAGACGACGCCCTCCTAGTCGCTCCTGGGCCTGGTCTTCAACCCTTTTAGCCGAACGCTCTGCCCCATGCGCATGTTGCTGGTCTAGCAGGCTGCGGAAAAGCGAAGTCCAGAGGGGCAAAGCCCCGGAGCCTGCCCTGAGCGAAGTCGAAGGGACGGGGGACTGGGGGTGTCCCCCAGATTTGTTTTCATCCCCATTCCTGGCCAGGAAGGGGGACAGGGGGATGGTCGAAGGAGTTTGTTAGTAGCCTGCTAACAGAAGTTAGTGGCCTGACTCCTACATTGCCATCCGCTGTTCCGGCAGCAGCCGCAGCAGCCAGCGGGGCGCCCACCAGTTCCACCGGCCCATGATGCGCATAAGGGCGGGCACCAGCAGCGCCCTCACCAGCGTGGCATCCACCAGGATGGCTATGGCCGTCCCCACCCCGAATGCCTTCACCACGATGACGTCGCTGGTGGCGAAGGCTGCGGCCACCAGCACCAGTACAGCCGCGGCGCTAGTGATGATGCGGCCCGTCCTCTCCAGCCCCAGCGCAACGCTGTTCGTGTTGTCAGCCGTCTCGTCGTACACTTCCTTGATGCGGCTCAGCAGGAACACCTCGTAGTCCATGCTCAGGCCGAACAGGATGCAGAACAGAATGATTGGGACAGTAGTCTCGGTATACCCATCGGCTTGGAATCCCAGAAGCCCCTGGAAGTGCCCTTGCTGGAAGATGTAGACCAGCGCTCCGTAGCTGGCCAGGATGCTCAAGGCGTTCATGATCACTGCTTTGAGTGGAAGCACCACGGAGCGGAAAAGCACCAGCAGCACAATGTACGTGACCACCACGATGTAGAGGACGGCATATGGGAAGTTCCCGTACATCAGGTCTATCGTGTCCATGATGTCGGCGGTGGCCCCCGTCACCAGCACCTCGATCCCCGGGCCAATGTCCTGCTCCCGTATGTCTCGCACCAGCGCCTTGCCCTCACCAGAGAAAGGGGGAACACGGGGCACTACGCGAACCAGTGTCACGTCTTCCGCCAACAGTTCCTTTAGCGCAGCCACCATCTGCGGCGGGAGCGCCCCAGGCAGGGCGGCGTACAGTTGCTGGTACTGCTCGCGCGTAATGCCTGGGGCCAGGGTGACGATGCTCTCCACTCGTTCCACCCTGGGGTCTTGGGCCAGCTTATGGGTGAAATCGTACAGCGCGCCGATGGTCTGGGGGTCCAAGATGCCGGCCGGTGCCTGGACGACCACCGCTACAGGTGATAGAGCCCCGGGGCCCAGGGCCTCTTCCACGATTTCCCATCCCTGGCGCGGTTCGGCGTCGGCGGGAAGCACGGTGGCCCAGGGTGCCCCAATCTTCACTCCCAGGAAAGGCGTGCCTAGCAACACCAGGAAGACAGTCACGGGCACTGCCACCAGGATTGGGTGCCGCATGACACCATGGGCCACCCTTCGCCATACACCGGGTTCGTCCTGAGATATGCGAAGTATCCTCAGGCGATTCACCGCTGGCCCCAGCACACCAAGCACGGCTGGTACCAGGGTCATGACCGCCAGGACGGAGACCAGCACCACAGTGACACCGCCAAGGGCCATGGAGCTAAAAAAGGTGAGTGGGATAAAGAACATTCCTGTGAGGCCCACTACGGTGGTGAGGCCGGAGAATAAGATGGCTCGACCGGCAGTGGCCATTGTGATGCCTATAGCTTCACTTCTGTCGTGGCTGGACAGCTCTTCCCGGAACCGGTTCACCACCAGCAGCGTATAGTCCACTGCAATGCCTATCCCCAGGAACGAGGCTATGTTCAGGACGAAGATGCTCACTTCCATGACCTGGGCCAGCAGGTAGACCAAGGCCATGGTAATGACAATAGTGAGGGCCGCCATGGCGATAGGCAGCGCCGTGGCCACCAACGTCCCGAATATGACGAGCAAGGCAGCTAACACTAGGGGAAGGCTCAGAGTCTCGGCGCGGCGCAGGTCCTCCTCGGCGGCGGCGTTCAGGCTGGCGAAGATGGGTATGCCCCCCGTGGCCCATATCTGAAACCCGGGGGGAGGCTGAAGCTGTCGGCGGAGGTCAGGATACACATTCATAGCCTCATCAATGCTAACCGTCAGCACAACCAGGGCATAAGAGGTCTTGCCGTCGTCGGACGCCAGTGTTGTGATGCCGCTGTTGTACAGCGTGATCACACGCTCCACCTGGGGCATGCCAGCTAGGGGAGCAAGGGTCTGTTCCATAGCGGTACGATACTCTGTGTCCGTGGCCCGCAGGCTGGGATGTTGGAATACAACAGCGAACACGCTTTCTTGCTGGCCCAGCTTCTCTTGAAGAACGTCCAGGCCCCGTTGGGCTTCAGTATCGGCCCGCCCAAAGCCTGCCTTAAGCTCAGAGATGGCTCTGGGTGCGAAGACTCCCGAGGCCAGGAAAGCCGCCGCCCACGCAGCGATGACCAGCCATCGCCACCGGACCATAAACACGCCTAGTCGGAACAGCATGGCATCTATCTCCAGCCAGGACTTAGTAGAATGACAAAAACTCCTTCGACCATCCCCCTGACCCCTTCCTGGCCAGGAAGGGGGTGGGAGTTATATCTGGGGGTTACCCCCAGTCCCCCACCATAAGGGCTTCGCCCATCTGGACTCCCCGTTTTCCGCAACCTGTTCGGAAACCGCAGAAAAGCGAGTATACAGGCTCAACGGGGGTGTGACAATTACCATAACCTCTTTGTTGACGTATTCCTCACACATGAGTACAATCTAAAGGTTCGAGGAGCGAATATGGATTATGCAATCGTAGAGACGGGTGGCAAACAGTACAGGGTCAGCCCTGGAGATCTCTTGGACGTGGATAGGCTCCCGCTGGAAACGGGAGACCGTGTAGAGCTGACGCAGGTGTTGCTGCTATCCCAAGAGGGAAAGATTACTGTGGGCACACCTACGGTCCAGGGCGCCCGGGTGATAGGAGAGGTGGCGGAGCAGCGGCGTGGCGATAAGATAGTGGTGTTTAGGTACAAGAACAAGACCCGCCAGGGCACAAAGACCGGCCATCGCCAGTACCTGAGCCGTCTTCAGATAAAGGAAATCGTTGCTGGGTAACGTGCCGCGCGCCCATCGCAGCCATTCTCGCAGGCGTTCTCAGAAGGAGTCCAGACATGGCTCATAAGAAAGGCGGAGGAAGCAGCCGCAACGGTCGCGACAGCAACAGCCAGCGATTGGGCGTCAAACGCTATGGCGGTTGTCTTGTGACTGCTGGCAGCATTATAGTGCGACAGCGCGGTACGCGGATACGTCCTGGCCTCAACGTGGGACTGGGCCGCGACCACACACTTTATGCCCTGGTGGATGGGTGGGTGAAATTCGACCACGCCACCAAGGAGCGGCGCCGGGCCAACATAGTAGACCAAGCGCCTGTGGGGGTAACCAGTGAAGGCTAAGATACATCCGGACTACTTTCCCGATGCCCAGGTTATCTGTTCCTCCTGTGGCACCACATTTACTGTGGGTGCGACCAAGGCCGTCCTGCGGGTGGAGGTGTGCAGCACCTGCCATCCATTCTTCACCGGCGTGCAGCGTATCGTGGATACCGAGGGTCGGGTAGAGCGTCTGAAGCGCCGCTACGGTCTCAAGTAACAAGCGTCGCAGCACGGAGAGCAAATCAGTCATGGGGGCGGACACATCCGCCCCCCTTCTATGTTCCGCCGGTGCACACGTGACAGGATCGAATTGCCAAAACGCTGCTTAGGGGTGCTAGTTGGCTGCGGAAAGAAAAGTGGGGTCTGACCAGCCTGACCCAGGGACACGCCCTGAGCCTCGTTTCTTCTACGGTGGCCAGGCTGTCATAGAAGGAGTGCTCATCCGTGGGCGGCGTTTCTCTTCTGTTGTGGTCCGCCGTCCAGATGGCCAGATTGCTATCCAGGTTTCGCCCCTAAGCACTGTGTATACCGGCCCGATCCGGCGTGTGCCTCTGGTGCGTGGCGTAGTGGTGCTGGCGGAGACGCTGGTGCTGGGCACCAGGGCCCTGATGTACTCGGCTAACGTTAGCATAGGGCAGGAGGGCAAGGAGATGAGCCGGTGGAGCATGGCCGTCACCATGGCCATCTCCTTGGGATTTGCCATAGGCATCTTCTTCCTGCTGCCGCTGCTTGTCGCATCCTTGTTTCAGGGTCTCTTGGGCGAAGGCGTGGGCGGCGACATCCTATTCAACGTTGTGGAGGGAGGGGTACGCCTAACCCTGTTTCTGGGCTACGTATGGGGGATTGGGTTCATACCTGACATCCGGCGCGTCTTTGCGTACCACGGCGCCGAACACATGACTGTCAAAGCCTATGAGGCCAATGATCCCCTGGAAACTGCTCATATCAGAAAGTACTCCACTGCCCACCCTCGATGCGGCACTGCCTTTCTGCTGGTTGTGATGGTGATTGCTATCCTGGTCTTCGCTTTCTTTGGCAGACCGCCAATCTTCTGGCTGGTCCTGTCCCGCCTGGTGCTGGTGCCCGTTATCGCAGGCATGGCGTATGAGGTAATAAGGTTCAGCGGCGGTCATCAGAATAGCGCGCTGGTACGGCTGATTGTTGCTCCCAGCCTGATGCTTCAGGCGCTAACCACTCGCCAGCCGGACGACGATCAGATTGAGGTAGCTGTGCTTGCTATGCGCACCACCTTGGCCGCGGACCAGGGCCAGGCGCTGCCGTCAGCAGGAGAGAGTGGTACGAAAGAGGCCCGGCCGGAGACTGAGACGCATTAGATGGCAGTAGGGGCTCGGCATGTCTCGCCCCTACTTTACGGTAACGTTGGCCGCCCCTATTTCCAGATTAATCGTCACGCGGTTCTTGGCGGCCTCGAAGTCGGGAGAAACGTACACATCGCCAGAAAGAGGGAATCGTCCAGCATCAATCGCAAAAGAGGATACGCCGGTGCGCTTCTTGATCTTGGCCGATACTCCTTGGGGTATGACCAGAGTTATGTCTGCGGCCCCGGCATTGATGCTTGCCACCACGTTCCCGGCGCTGGCGGGCATGACAATCTCCACGTTCGCTGCTCCTGCATTCACGTTCAGCTCTGATAGCTTCAGCTCCCGGAGGTCCAGCTTCGCGTCCGCAGCGCCCACGTCCAGGTCCATGGTCAGCTTCGTCGTTTGAGATAGGGCCAATTTCCAAGAGGCTTTGGAGAACCAGCGTATCCACGGTTGCCGGTCAATGGAGATTAGCAGTTTGCCCTTGTTCTGGGAGCGGATGAGTTGCACCCTTGCTCCCTGCCCTTCTGTTCCGAACTGCCCTTCCACCAAATTGGGTGAGCCGGCGGGCAACGACTTTAGGGCGAGGTCTCCAGCGACGAACTTGATGCTCACGTCCGCGGACTCTAGGCCGATCAGCGGCTCCGCCACGGAGTCCACCGGCTTCTCATTGCCAGCGCCTACCAGCAGCGCCCCTCCTATGGCAACCAGAATCGCACCTATGACCAGGACGGTAGCCCACCATCCTATCTTGCGGCCAAACAGAATCTGAATGCCCAGGGCAATGACAAGCAAGGGCCAAAACCGCCACAGGCCTAGCCACATGTCCCACGGCAGGACGCCCGTGGTTTGCAGCAGCAGAATGACGCCGGCCATGAGCAGAACGATGCCGGCCAGAGGAAGGTTCTTGGAGCTTTTGCCACTGCCACGACGGGATGGCCGGGACTGGCGAGATGATCGAGACGGCGACTCTGACCTGTTGGACCTTCGGGACATCAGTTTCTCCTAAAACGACCAATGATAATTGCCAGGCCAGCAAGAATTAGAACCACGGGCCAGAACGTGCCCCAGCTGAACCAACGGAGCACACCCAGGTTCACCAGAAGCAGGATTGCCCCCACGACGATGAATATGACTCCCAGGGTAGCCTTGCTACGTGTCCTTTCAGGCTAGCCCACAGGGGCCTCTGGTACCGACCCACTGTCATCGGCGGAGGGCGTTCTTCGCACTGCCTCTTCTGCTCTATGGGCAGCCTCGGCGGCCTCTTGGCCAATGGTATGCAGGTTTTCTTTCACAAGGTCAACCGGAAGCGCAGCGCTGCTGTCTCCTTGTGGCATGATGATGGCCAATACCAGGTAGGCGATAAGGCCCATTCCACCGGCGAAGATGCTTAGCGCGAAGACCAGGCGCACCAGCACGGGGTCAATGTTGAAGTATTCGGCCAGGCCGCCGGCCACGCCGAAGAGCAACTTGTCCCGGCTGCTCTTGCGAACCCTTTTGGGTGTAATTGGATACCTCCAGTGAGATTACCCAGGTTGTGAGCTGTGCGTATTATAGCTACCTCAACCTATCCTGCCGCGCCATAGATTCCAAATATGATGCTTGATGAGAAGTCTTTAGCAAAGGTTCTCGGAACAGTTTGCTCAACTTCAACCTTTGGTTCTGGTAAGAAGAGCCGATCTCCGGCCCGTACAAATGTTCAGGGGGCTTGACCATAGACTCATATCTTAGTCTGGCGATTCTTTGACCATTTTCAAGGGCAAACGGGACATCATGAGCACGCACCTCTAGTACTGCACGGCTGCCCAGAAGCCCGTTGGGCTCAGAAAACCCGAAGCCGGGGTCAAAAAACCCTGCGTAGTGAGTTCGCAGTTCACCGCTGGTCGGATCATACGCAGTCATTTCTCCCGCGTACTGCGGGGGCACTGCTACGCCTTCACGGGAAACCAAAAGATAGAACTCCTCTGGCTCAAGGATGAGACGTTTGCCGCGATCAGTTTCGACATGCTCCCAGAAATCCTCCCGCAGGTAGCCTCCCACTTGTGACAAATCCAGAAGCTGGCTATTCTTCTTGGCCCGATACCCAACAATCTCGTCCGCGTTGCCAAGCAGGTCAACTGTCAAAAACAGCCCATCTCCAGGGTTTAAATTATCCACTGCGCGAGGCTGTTTGCCGTCCAACCCGTAATAGTACAGAAGCGGCGACTGTGCATGCATTCGTTTGAGTTCTTGGTCGGGTACTACAGATGTCCCGTGTATAAGCCTGATTTGATTTAACGACAGATTATCTTTTACTTGGATGGTAAACGAGCGAGACACGACCTCTAAGTACATTGGCCCACAGTAGCCTACTGGGATTTCGTCAAACCCAGGGCTTTTATCGACTATGATACGGGTGAATATGTCCAGTCTGCCAGTCGAGCTCTTAGGATTGGCTTTAGCCTTGATCCCAGAGGGCAGCTTCAGACTTTCCATCAATGGGATTAGATAGGGGCGGTTCCTTTCGAGCACGGCACCATTGTCAAGGGGGATATCTGGACCGAGTTGGTGGTCCTTTAAGCTGCGACTTACAACTTTATCGCCTGGCAAGAAACTGCTTCTGAGCCTATAAGCGACGTTGCCTAGCCGGAGATCAAGGCTAGCCGGCTGAATATTTGGACCTGGGATTGCACCGTCGGCAGCAAGCACCCACCCACAGCGGATGGCGTCCCGCAACAAAGTGTCGGGAAGCACGCCCTCGGCAGGCGGCATAGAACCTTGGAATTGGGAGTCGTTAGTCGGGTTTGTAGTCTGCCGCACTGCGATACTTCGAGTAGCATTCAAGGCTGCAAAATAATCCATCTGACAAGCGCCCCGTCCCTACACCTTTCCCCGCCTCGATAGGCCTACTGCACTGAGCGCAGATGCCGTTTGCTAAGCAGAACGCGAGCCACTCTTTCTTGTCCGTAACATGGCACAAAGAATAAACCATCGTTGCCTAGCTGTCCACCTCTTGTGAAGGCACCTTTATAGGGTATCTCCAGAGTTTTGTACTTGGCCCCGATAAGTACGGTCTCTTCTAACATGGGTTGCATTACCGTACAATGGAGGGCAACCTCATATCTGGCCACCTATGAACACAACACTAAAACAAGGCGTATTTCAGGTTGTTTCCGACTTCCAGCCAACGGGAGACCAGCCGCAGGCCATAGAGAAGCTGGCCCAGGGGGTTCTTTCGGGCTTGAAGCACCAGGTTTTGCTGGGCGTCACAGGCTCCGGCAAGACTTTCACAATGGCCAAGGTGGTGGAGCAGGTGCAGCGACCCACCCTGGTCATTGCCCACAACAAGACTCTGGCGGCGCAACTGGCCACTGAGTTCAGGGAGTTCTTTCCACACAACGCCGTGGAGTATTTCGTCAGCTACTACGACTACTATCAGCCCGAAGCCTACGTCCCCCAGACGGACACCTATATCGAGAAGGACTCAGATGTCAACGACGAGATAGACAAGCTGAGGCACGCCGCTACACGCGCCCTGCTGACACGCAGGGACGTTCTCATAGTAGCCTCGGTTTCCTGCATCTACGGCCTGGGTTCGCCGGAGGAGTACCAGAGCTTCGTGGCGTACGTGGCCAAGGGAGAAAAGCGGAACAGACACAAGCTGCTCCGACAGCTCATTGATATGCAGTACGAGCGGAACGACATGGACCTGTCCCGTGGCAAGTTCCGCATCCGAGGCGACACTCTGGAGATAATGCCGGCGTACCAGGAGATAGCGGTCCGCCTGCAGTTCTGGGGCGATGAGGTGGAGCGTATTGTAGAGGTGGACCCGCTGACAGGAGAGGTGCTGGCAGAACGAGACTCCATCGAGATATATCCCGCCAAGCATTTCGTGACCTCGGCGGACAAGCTGGTACTAGCCCTTGGGGACATTCGAGTGGAGCTGGCACAACGGCTGGAGGAGCTGCGCGGGCAGGGCAAGCTACTGGAGGCCCAGCGGCTGGAGTCGCGCACGCTGTATGACCTGGAAATGCTCCAGGAGGCAGGATACTGCTCCGGCGTGGAGAACTACTCCCGCCACCTGGCCCGGCGAGCGCCAGGCAGCACCCCTTCCACCCTAATGGATTATTTCCCAGACGATTTCCTGCTGTTCCTTGACGAGTCGCACATGACTGTTCCTCAGCTGAACGGCATGTATCACGGTGACGTAGCTCGGAAGAAGACACTGGTGGACTACGGCTTCCGGTTGCCGTCCGCGTTGGACAACAGGCCTTTGAGCTTCCAGGAGTTCGCGGCCGGGGTCAATCAGACGGTCTACGTTTCCGCTACTCCGGCGGCCTACGAGCTACGCCATGCGGAGCAGGTGGTGGAGCAGGTTATCCGTCCAACGGGGCTTGTGGACCCCACCATTGAGGTGAAACCTACCAAAGGCCAGATAGACGACCTGCTGGAGCAGATACGCATCCGATCTGAGAGGGGGCAACGGTGCCTGGTCACCACACTCACCAAGCGCATGGCCGAAGAGCTTACGGACTACCTGCGCGAGATGAACATAAAGACCCAATACCTGCACTCGGAGATAGACACGCTGGAGCGGAGCGAGCGGCTGCGTGACCTGCGCCTGGGCGTGTACGACGTTGTAGTAGGTATAAACTTGCTGCGCGAGGGCCTAGACCTGCCGGAGGTGAGCCTGGTTGCCATCCTGGACGCGGACAAAGAGGGATACCTTCGCTCGCACTCGTCCCTCATCCAGACAATGGGCCGCGCCGCCCGCCACGTGGATGGCCACGTCATCATGTATGCCGACAAAATCACCGACTCCATGAAGGCGGCCATCCAGGAGACGGAGCGCCGCAGGCTGATTCAAGGGGCGTTCAATATTGAGCATGGCATAACACCTGAAGGGATACGAAAGGCAATCAGGGATATCACCGACCGCGTGAAGGCAGTGGCCGAGACCAGGGCGGTTTATACTACCTACCGAGATTTGCCCAAGGATGACCTGTTGAGGGTGGTCAAGGACCTGGAGTCGCAGATGCGCCAGTCTGCGAAAGCACTGGAGTTCGAGAAGGCAGCGTTGTTGCGAGACGAGATCGTAGAGCTGCGGAAGGTGCTTGTCGCCGAAGAGGACCATCGGGTTGGCGCGGCGGGCAAGCGTGAATCCAAATAGGAGTCTTTTATGACCCAACGTACCGTTGCAAAAACAGTCGGGATTCTAGCACTGCTAATGATGGCCACATTGCTATGGACGGGGTGCGCGGCAGCGCTGTCGCGGACGAATCCGGCACTGCCGCCAGGCTTCCAGGATGCCCAGTTGCCACCGGGCGAGGTCGATGCCTATCTGTACCTGAGTCAGGGTACTCCAATAGGCATACCCACTGAGCGGTTTGTTAAGGCTGAGGAAATAGATGAAAGCATTAAGCGAACCTTTGTTATTCCTCACGTCCTGGAGGTGAGCGGGTTGTCCCTCTGGACGGGGTCGTCTCTGGACTCCTTTGCCGGGGCTGTAAAGTTCCCGGACGACAAGACTGCCGAGATGGTGCAACAATTGATGTCGACCAGGCGGGACGTACGCAGGACAGTCAGTTGGCGCGAGAGCATGACGCTGAATCTGGTGAGCGGCTCAGGAGAGTGGGCTGGTGGCATGGAAAGCTCTCTCAGGGCCAACCAAGGATCCCAATTCAAAGCTGCGGTTCCCGTCGCCTGGGACCTGTTGCACCTGATGCCCGAAGCGCCACAAGGAAAGCCTGTGGCCGCGGGATTCGTTCACGTCAACGATGCTCTGATGAACTTCCTGGCCAGCAAGGCTGGCTTGAACGTTTCCGGTATCGGCCAGGCCTTCGGCGCCGCCAACGTTAGCGACATCGCCTTTATTGCCTATGCCGACAAACCTCTGACGGTGCCGGAGCAGATCGGGCCGAGCTACTTTAAGGAGGCCGGCCTGGGTGGTATCTTTGTGGCGCAATCCACGTATCCTGGATTCGTATTGTCGTTCTTCTTGGGCTCGTTTGCCGACCGGGTAGGGTTGGAGAAAGGGCCAACGATCAAGGGGCAGGAGGTGTTGGTCAAGGAGATAGACGGAACGTATCTCATGATAGCTACGCTGGGCAACACCTTTTTTGTTGCACTGGCTCCCACCCGGGAAAAGGCTGAGGCATTGCTGACCAGCGCTCTTGCGTCCCACGTCAAAGGGTAGGGGCATACCGGCCCTCGTTGTCCACGGCGATTGATAGGGCGAGCTTGCTATGAAATATATCAGGGCCTCCCATTGGGAGGCCCTGATATTGCGTCGCGCATGAAGTGTCAAATTAGACTCTGGCGGTGGCGGCAGCGTGCTCCTTGGTGCGGCTGATTCCAATGCGCCGTGCAACGATCACCTTGGCGATGTTGCGGGAGCCAGCGCCGTGCATCCTGATGAAACTGGCCCGCTGGTTAGCATCCTGGAGCCCTCCGTGCGGGGTCATTGGGTCGTGGGAGGCCAATAGGGCATATGGGCCGTAGATGTGCCGGATTCTACCCACGTTCCTAAGGGAGATGTCTCTGGTAGCTAGGCCGGTGTTGGAACCTTCCCAGCTCATCTCTTGCCCACCCATGTGATATGCGTATGTGCGCTTATTCATGAGTTCCAGGGCATGGGCATCGCAGTAAGCTTCAATTGCTTCCTGCTGTACTACTGGATCATCTCCAAGCTGCCGTCCAGCCTTCTTATGTTCTTGCAACCATTCCACCAGGCTGTCAATCTCGTCGTCCCTGGGAAAAGCCTGGCCGCGGCCGCCGTGCTCGACTTCCAAAATAGTGTTCGTCACCTGCCAGCCCTGGGTCTCGCCACCAAGGAGGTGGTCCGCAGGGATACGGGCATCGCGCAGATAGATGAAATGTTGCGCTCCGTTGTTTACCATCTTCTGGTCAACGATCTCCACGCCTGGATGCGGGAACGGGATCAGGAAGAAACCAAGGTTTCTGTGGCGTGGCGCATCCGGGTCGGTCTTGGCCGGGCCGAACAGCATGTCGGGCCTTTGAACTCCAGTCA